>JAPSIJ010000084.1 GCA_031178805.1 Cellulomonas sp.
CCGAGCAGGCCGGTGACCTGCTCGGTGGGCAGGCCGAGCACCGTGGCGAGCCTCACGGCCGGCACCGGCTCGTCGGCGACCATCAGCACTCCCTCCAGCGCCGCCAGGGCGCCGCCGGGCAGGTCGGCCACGTCGACGGCGGGCTCCTCCTCGGCGACGCCCGCCGCGGGCCGCGCCCCGTCCGTCCGCTCCGTCATGCGCCCGTCCCCTCGTCGCCCTCGTCGTAGTCCGTCGCCACCGCGACGTCGCCCTCGCCGGTCCCGGTCCACCGGACCGTCAGCTCGCCGAGCGGCGTCACCTGGTCGAAGGCGACGGCGCCCTCGCGGAACAGCTCCAGCAGCGCGAGGAACCGCGCGACGACGACGAGCGTCGAGCCGGCGTCGGCGGTCAGCGCGCGGAAGCTGGTGGCGCCCGCGTGCCGCAGCCGGTCGGCCAGCAGCGCGGCCTGCTCCCGGACGCTCACCGCGGGGGCGTGCAGGTGGCTGATGTCCACGCCGGGCGGCGGGGGCGGCGGGGCGAGCGCCCCGCCGGCCAGCCCGGCGAGCTCCGCGGGGCCGATCTGCCAGACCAGCTCGGGCAGCATCGCGGCGAGGTGCGGCTCCAGCTGCACCGTCCGCGGGTACCGCCGGCCCTCGGCGGCCAGCCGCGCGCCGAGGTCCGCGGCGACCACCTTGTACGCGCGGTACTGCAGCAGCCGGGCGAACAGCAGGTCGCGCGCCTCGAGCAGCTCCAGGTCCTCGGCGTCCTCGACGTCGCCGGCGGGCAGCAGCCGCGCCGCCTTCAGGTCGAGCAGCGTGGCGGCGACCAGCAGGAACTCGCTGGCCTGGCCGAGGTCCCACGTGCGGCCGCCGGCCGTCGCGGCGCGCTCGGCCGCGCGGATGTACGCGATGAACTCGTCGGTGACCGTCGCCAGCGCGACCTCGGTGATGTCGAGCTTGTGCTTGGAGATCAGGCCGAGCAGCAGGTCGAACGGGCCCGAGAAGTTGTCGAGGTGCACCTCGAACGCGCTCGACCCCGCGGGCGCGGACCCGCGACCGGGCGCCTCCTCGGCTGCGGGGGCCTCCGCGACGGCGGCCTCAGGCGGCGTCGCCACGGGCGACGAGCTCCCGCGCCAGCTGCCGGTAGGCGATCGCCCCGGCGTGCGTCGGCGCGTAGGTGGTGATCGGCTCGGCCGCCACCGACGCGTCGGGGAACTTCACGGTCCGGCCGATCACCGTGTGCAGCAGGGTGTCGCCGAACGCCTCGTACACCCGGGCGACGACCTCGCGGGCGTGCAGCGTGCGGGGGTCGAACATGGTCGCCAGGATGCCGTCGACCTCCAGGCGCGGGTTCAGCCGGTCCCGGACCTTCTCGATCGTCTCCACCAGCAGGGCGACGCCGCGCAGCGCGAAGAACTCGCACTCCAGCGGGATCAGCACGCCGTGCGCGGCGGTCAGGGCGTTCACGGTGAGCAGGCCGAGCGACGGCTGGCAGTCGACCAGCACGACGTCGTAGTCGTCCAGCACCGGCCGCAGCACGCGGGACAGGATGGACTCGCGGGCCACCTCGCTGACCAGCTGCACCTCGGCGGCCGACAGGTCGATGTTCGCGGGCAGCAGGTCGAGGTTCTCGATCTCCGTCCGCAGGATCATGTCCGTGATGGACGCGTGCCGGTCCACGAGCAGGTCGTAGACGGTGCGGTCGAGCTCGTGCGGGTTCGCGCCGAGGCCGACCGACGCGGCGCCCTGCGGGTCGAAGTCGACGATCAGCACGCGGCGGCCGTACTCGGCCAGCGCGGCGGCGAGGTTGATGGTCGTCGTCGTCTTGCCGACGCCGCCCTTCTGGTTGCACATCGCGATGACGCGGGCCGGCCCGTGCGCGGCCAGGGGCGCGGGGACGGGGAACTCGGGCAGGGGCCTGCCCACCGGGTCGAGAACGGTCTCGGTCGTCTCCTCGCGTGCCACCCGCACAACTTACCGGGTCGGCCGCCCGGTCAGCGGCGACCCGCCCCGGCCGCGCGCCGCCCGTCGTCCCGCGCGGGGACGCTGCCCCGCCTGGCGCGCGGGTGGCTGGTCGCGTAGACCTCGCGCAGCGTGTCCGGTGTCACCTTCGTGTAGATCTGCGTCGTGGTCACCGACGCGTGCCCGAGGAGCTCCTGCACCACGCGCACGTCGGCGCCGCCGGCCAGCAGGTGGGTGGCGAACGAGTGCCGCAGCGTGTGCGGGGACACGTGCTCCGCGCCGGGCAGGCCCGCGCGCTCGGCCGCCGTGCGCAGCACCGCCCAGGCGCTCTGCCGGGACAGGCGCGCGCCGCGGGTGTTGAGGAACACCGCGCTGCCGCTGCTCCCCGCGCGCGCCGCCGCCCGGCCGGCCGCCGCCAGCGCCGGGCGGGCGCGGACCAGGTACGCCTCCACGGCCTCGACGGCGTAGGCCCCGACCGGGACCACCCGCTCCTTGCTGCCCTTGCCGAACAGCCGCACCGCGGCCCGGCCCTCGGTCAGGTCGAGGTCGTCGACGTCCAGGCCAACGGCCTCGGATATCCGCGCGCCCGTGGAGTAGACGAGCTCCAGCAGGGCGCGGTCCCGCAGCGGCACCGGGCCGTCGCCGAGCGACGCCGCGTCCAGCAGCCGCTCGACGTCGTGCGTGGAGATCGCCTTCGGCAGCCGCTGCGGCTGCTGCGGCGGGCGCACGGCCCGCGCGGGGTCGGCGTCGGCGAGGCCCTCCAGCACGCAGAACCGGTGCCAGCCGCGCACCGCGACGACCGCCCGGGCGGCGGACGACGCCGACAGCGCCGCGCGGCCGTCGCCGCCGGTGCGGATCGCGGTGAGGAAGCCCTCGACGTCCGCCTCGGTCACCTCGGCGACGGCGCCGCGGCCGGCGCGCTCCACGTGCTCGACGTACCGGGTGAGGTCCCGGCGGTACGCGGCCAGGGTGTTCGCGGACAGCCCGCGCTCGACGGTGAGGTGCGCGAGGTAGCCCTCCAGCGCACCGCGGACGGCAGGGGCTGTCGCCGCGTCCGCCATCGCGCCGTCCTCCTCGGTCCGCGGCCCGTCCGGCCCGGGCGGCCGGCTCAGAGCGGGAGGAACACGTCGACCGCCACCGCGACCGACAGCAGCGACAGGTACGTGATCGACCCGTGGAACACCGACATCGCGCGCAGCTTGCCGCGCGAGGGGTCCTCGGCGCGACGGTACAGCGCGATGCAGGACCAGAGGAACCACCCGCCGAGCACGGTGGCCACCACGGCGTACACCCAGGTCATCCCCGCCACCGGGACCAGCAGCAGCGAGCAGGCGATCATCGCCAGCGTGTACGCGATCATCTCGCGGGCGACCTTGGACTCCGCGGCGACGACCGGCAGCATCGGCACCCCGGCGGCGGCGTAGTCCTTGCGGAACTTCATCGACAGCGGCCAGTAGTGCGGCGGCGTCCAGAAGAAGATGATCCCGAACAGCAGCACCGCCGCCCAGGACAGCCCGCCGGTCACGGCGGACCAGCCGATCAGCACCGGCATGCAGCCGGCCGCTCCGCCCCAGACGATGTTCTGCGGCGTGCGCCGCTTGAGGATCATCGTGTAGCCGACGACGTAGATCAGGATCGCGCCGCCGGTCAGCAGCGCGGACGGCACGTTGACCAGCACCGCGAGCCAGGTGAGCGAGAGCACGCCGAGCAGCAGGCCGAACACCAGCGCGGCGCGCGGGGTGATCTCCCCCGTGACCAGCGGCCGGCGCTTGGTGCGGTTCATCACCTGGTCGATGTCGCGGTCCAGGTAGCAGTTCAGGACGTTCGCGGAGCCCGCGGCGGCCGCGCCGCCCACGAGCGTCGCGAGCACCAGCCCGACCGGCGGGAACCCGCCCTGGGCCAGGATCATCGTCGGCAGCGTGGTGACGAGCAGCAGCTCGATCACCCGCGGCTTGGTCAGCGCGAGGTAGGCGCCGAACCGGCGGCGCAGCGTGCGGCCCCCGGCGACCGGCGGCTCGGCGGGCCGGGAGGACGCACCGGCGGGAGCGGCAGGGCTCGTCGTGCGCACTCCGGTCCTCCGCCCCGTCCTCGGCCCGCGCGGCAGCGGTGCGACCGCGCGGATGTTCCCGACCATCGTACGGCCCTTTCCGTGGCGCACCCGGCCACGACGGGCCTGGGACCTCGGTCCCAGCGGTGTGACGTCCGTCGCCCCGGCGCGTCCGGGCCGGACCGACCGGCGGACCCCCCGGCACCGGGTCTACGCTCGAAAGAGCACGTCCGGTACCGGTCCCCGGCTCCGGACGTGAGCGGTGCCCGGCCCCCCGGTCCGGGTACCGGTCCGTCGACGTCCCGCACCGTACGGGACGAGAAGTGAGGTGGCACGACGATGAGTGAGGGCACCACGCCGCTCGACCAGGTGGCCGACGCCGGCGTCGCGGTCTGGCTGGACGACCTCTCGCGGGAGCGCCTGCGCACCGGCAACCTGAAGGACCTCGTGGCCGAGCGCCGCGTGGTCGGCGTCACGACGAACCCGACGATCTTCGCCAGCGCGCTGGCCAAGGGTGACGCCTACGACGAGCAGCTCAAGCAGCTCGCGGACCAGGGCACCGACGTGGACGGCGCGGTCTTCGCGATCACGACCGACGACGTGCGGGAGGCGGCCGACGTGCTGCGCCCCGTCTACGACGCCACGGACGGCGTGGACGGCCGGGTGTCGATCGAGGTCGACCCGCGCCTCGCCCGCGACGCCCAGGCGACCGTCGACTCGGCGCGCGCGCTGTGGTCGACCATCGACCGGCCGAACGTGTTCATCAAGATCCCCGCCACGCTCGACGGGCTGACCGCGATCTCCGACGTGCTCGCCGACGGGATCAGCGTCAACGTCACGCTGATCTTCTCGCTCGAGCGCTACCGGGCCGTGCTCGACGCGTTCGTCACCGGCCTGGAGCGCGCGAAGGAGAACGGGCACGACCTCGCGCCGATCGCCTCGGTCGCGTCGTTCTTCGTCTCGCGCGTCGACGCCGCGATCGACCCGAGGCTGGACGAGATCGGCTCCCCCGAGGCCGCGGAGCTGCGCGGCAAGGCGGCCATCGCCAACGCGCGCCTGGCCTACGGCGAGTACGAGAAGGTCGTCGCGGGCGAGCGCTGGCAGGCCCTCGCCGCCGCCGGCGCGAAGCCGCAGCGGCCGCTGTGGGCGTCCACCGGCGTCAAGGACAAGGCCTACCCCGACACCCGCTACGTCGACGAGCTCGTCGTCGCCGGCGTGGTGAACACCATGCCCGAGGCGACGCTGCAGGCCGTCCACGACCACGGCGACTTCCGGGGCGACACCGTCACCGGCACGCAGGCCGAGGCGCAGCAGGTCATCGACGGCCTCGCCGGGCTGGGCATCCACATCGACGAGGTCACCGAGGCGCTCGAGCGCGAGGGCGTCGACAAGTTCGAGAAGTCGTGGACCGAGCTGCTCGACACCGTCCGGGACGGCCTGGGCCAGGTGGCCGAGTGAGGCCCGCCAAGGTCACCGCGGAGCACAACCCGCTCCGCGACCCGCGGGACCGCCGGCTCCCGCGCATCGCCGGCCCGTCCGGGCTCGTCATCTTCGGCGTGACCGGCGACCTCGCCCGCAAGAAGCTCATGCCCGCGGTGTACGACCTGACCAACCGCGGCCTGCTGCCCCCCGGCTTCGCGCTCACCGGCTTCGCCCGGCGCGACTGGGAGGACCAGGACTTCGCGCAGATCGTGCACGACTCGGTCAAGGAGCACGCCCGGACGCCGTTCCGGGAGTCCACCTGGCGCCAGCTGTCCGAGGGCATCCGGTTCGTCCAGGGCACCTTCGACGACGACGACGCGTTCGACCGGCTCCGCACCACCGTGGAGGACCTCGACGTCACCCGCGGCACCGGCGGCAACCACGCGTTCTACCTGTCCGTGCCGCCGAGCGCCTTCCCCGTGGTCTGCAAGCAGCTCGCCCGCTCCGGCCTGTCCGCGTCCGTCGAGGACGCGTGGCGCCGGGTCGTCATCGAGAAGCCGTTCGGCCACGACCTGCAGTCGGCGCGCGAGCTGAACGACGTCGTGTCCAGCGTGTTCCACCCGGACGACGTGTTCCGCATCGACCACTACCTGGGCAAGGAGACCGTCCAGAACCTGCTGGCGCTGCGGTTCGCCAACCAGATGTTCGAGCCGATCTGGAACGCGAACTACGTCGACCACGTGCAGATCACGATGGCCGAGGACATCGGCGTCGGCGGCCGGGCCGGGTACTACGACGGCATCGGCGCGGCGCGCGACGTGATCCAGAACCACCTGCTGCAGCTCCTCGCGCTCACCGCGATGGAGGAGCCGGTCACCTTCGACGCGAAGGACCTGACCGCCGAGAAGATCAAGGTGCTGTCGGCCGTCCGGCTGCCCAAGGACCTCGGCAAGCACACCGCCCGCGGGCAGTACGCCGCCGGCTGGCAGGGCGGCGAGAAGGTCGTCGGCTACCTGGAGGAGGGCGGCTTCGACCCCAACTCCACCACCGAGACCTTCGCCGCGATCCGCGTGGACGTCGACACCCGCCGCTGGGCGGGCGTGCCGTTCTACCTGCGCACCGGCAAGCGCCTCGGCCGCCGCGTCACCGAGATCGCCGTCGTGTTCAAGCGGGCCCCGCACCTGCCGTTCGAGTCGACGGCCACCGAGGAGCTCGGCAAGAACGCGCTCGTCATCCGGGTGCAGCCCGACGAGGGCGTCACCCTGCGGTTCGGCGCCAAGGTGCCCGGCACCGCGATGGAGGTCCGCGACGTCACGATGGACTTCGGCTACGGCCACTCGTTCACCGAGGCCTCGCCCGAGGCGTACGAGCGGCTCATCCTCGACGTCCTGCTCGGCGACCCGCCGCTGTTCCCGCGGCACGAGGAGGTCGAGCTCTCCTGGAAGATCCTCGACCCGATCACGTCCTACTGGGCGTCGAAGGGCAGCCCGGAGCCCTACCGGGCCGGGACCTGGGGGCCGGAGTCGGCCGACCGGATGATGGAGCGCGACGGACGAGCCTGGAGGCGACCGTGATCATCGACCTGCCGAAGACCACGACCCGCGACATCAACAAGCGGCTGGTCCAGGAGCGCGAGGAGGGCGGCGCCGTCGCCCTCGGGCGCGTGCTCACCCTCATCATCGACGTGGGCGCGCACGACCCGGAGGACGCGATCGAGGCCGCGAACGACGCGAGCCGCGAGCACCCGTGCCGGGTCATCGTGCTCACCGAGGAGGGCCCGGGCGAGGACTCCGAGCTCGACGCGCAGATCCGCCTCGGCGGCGACGCGGGCGCGAGCGAGGTCATCCTGCTGCACCCGTCGGCCGCGCAGGCCCGGCACCTGGACACCCTGGTGCTGCCCCTGCTGCTGCCGGACGCGCCCATCGTCACCTGGTGGCCCTACGAGGCGCCGGGCGAGCCCGCCACGCACCCGCTCGGCCAGCTCGCGCGCCGCCGGATCACCGACAGCACCGAGTCGGCCAAGCCGTCCTACGTGCTGCACAAGCTCGCGCAGTCCTACGCGGAGGGCGACACCGACCTGGCGTGGACCCGGACCACCCTGTGGCGCGGCCTGATCGCCGCGACGCTGGACCAGCCGCCGTTCGAGCCGGTGCAGCGCGCCGTCGTCGCCGGCGAGAGCACGCACCCGTCGGTCGACCTGATGGCCGCCTGGCTCGGGCACGCGCTCAACTGCCCCGTCGACATCGAGCGGCAGGCGGACGCCCCGGCCATCACCCAGGTGCGGCTGGAGCGGAAGTCGGGCCCGATCGTGCTGGACCGCCCGGACGGCAAGACCGCCGCCCTGCGCCAGCCCGACCAGCCGGAGCACCGGATCGCCCTGCCGATCCGCCAGCTGCGCGAGTGCCTCGCCGAGGAGCTCCGCCGCCTGGACGCCGACGAGGTGTACGGCGAGGTGCTCCGCAAGGGCCTGACCAAGGTGGGCGCGTGACCGGCGCGCCGCGCACCGTCCTGGTGCACCCGGACGCCGCCGTGCTCGCCGAGGCGACCGCGGCCCGGCTGATCACCCGGCTGGTGGACCTGCAGTCCGCCGCCGCCCCGGTGCACGTCGTGCTCACCGGCGGCACGGTCGGGATCCGCACGCTCGCCGCGGTCGCCGCCTCCCCGGCGTGCGCCGCGGTGGACTGGACCGGCGTGCACCTGTGGTGGGGCGACGAGCGGTTCCTCGCCGACGGCGACCCCGAGCGGAACGAGACCCAGGCCCGCGAGGCCCTGCTCGGCCCGCTGGGTGACGCCCTCCCGGCGGCGAACGTGCACCC
>JAPSIJ010000589.1 GCA_031178805.1 Cellulomonas sp.
TCGGCGGGCTGGTCGTCGTGGCCGGCCGTTCGATCGGGGCCGGCTTCGGCGACCTGTACGACCAGGCGTCCCAGGGGATCGACGAGGCGCTGGGCTGGCTGTCCTCCGGGCCGCTGGGCCTGAGCACGGACCAGCTCGACGACCTGGTGCAGCAGGGCCGCGACCAGATCAGCGAGAACGCGGACACGCTGGTCTCCGGGGCGCTGTCGCTGACCACCACCGTCGGGCACGTCGCCGCCGGGTCGCTGATCGCGCTGTTCTGCACCTTCTTCTTCCTGCTGGACGGCCGCACCATCTGGGCGTGGCTGGTCGGGCTGCTGCCGGTCGGGGTGCGCGAGCGCGTGCACCAGGCCGGGCGCCGCGGGATCGTCACGCTGTCCGGCTACACGCGCACCCAGATCCTCGTGGCCCTGGTGGACGCGACCGGCATCGGGCTCGGCGCCGCGATCCTCGGCGTGCCGCTCGCGGTGCCGCTGGCGACGCTGGTGTTCGTCGGCTCGTTCATCCCGATCGTCGGCGCGATCGCCACCGGCTCCGTCGCCGTGCTGGTCGCGCTGGTCTCCCAGGGGCCCGTCGTCGCGCTGATCATGCTCGGCGTGGTGCTGCTGGTGCAGCAGATCGAGGGGCACGTGCTGCAGCCGTTCCTGATGGGGCACGCGGTGTCGCTGCACCCGGTCGCGGTGCTGCTGGTCGTGGCCGCGGGCTCGCTCGCCGCCGGCATCGTCGGTGCGCTGTTCGCGGTGCCGATCGCCGCGGTGCTCAACACGGTGGTGCTGTACCTGCACGGGCACGACAAGTTCCCGCAGCTGGGCACCGACGACCACGTCACGCTCCGCCCGCCGGGCGTCTTCGGCCGCCGGCGGGGCGCCGGGCGCGGGACGGAGCCGCCGGCACCGGCCTCGTCGGGCGCCGCCGGGGTCGAGCCGGGCGGGTCCCGGGGCGCCGGGGGCGCGCGCCGCGGACCGGAGGACGCCGCCGGATCGTAGAAGATACGCGGGTGACCTTCCTCGACGACGCCCGCGCCGCCGCACGCCTGCTGCACGGGGTGGCGACCCGCACCCCCGTGGAGTCCTCCCGCGCGCTGTCCCAGATCGCCGGCGCCCCGGTGCTGCTCAAGTGCGAGAACCTGCAGCGCGCCGGCTCGTTCAAGATCCGCGGCGCGTACGTGCGGATGGCGCGGCTGTCCCCGGAGGAGCAGGCCCGCGGGGTCGTCGCCGCGAGCGCCGGCAACCACGCGCAGGGCGTGGCGCTGGCGGCCCAGCTGCTGGGCATCGACGCGGTGGTCTACATGCCGGTCGACGCGGCGCTGCCGAAGATCGCCGCCACGCGGGACTACGGCGCCGAGGTCCGCCCCTACGGACGGAGCGTGGACGAGGCGCTGGTCGCCGCCCGCGCCGAGGCCGAGCGGACCGGCCGGGTGCTCATCCACCCGTTCGACCACGCCGACATCGTCGCCGGGCAGGGCACGCTCGCTTTGGAGATCCTCGAGCAGGTGCCGGACGTCGGCACCATCGTCGTCCCGCTGGGCGGCGGCGGGCTCGCCGCGGGGATCCAGGCGGTGGTCGCCGAGGCCGCCCCGCACGTGCGGGTGATCGGCGTGCAGGCCGCCCGCGCCGCCGCCTACCCCGCGTCGCTCGTCGCGGGGGAGCCGGTCGCCGCCCCCGAGCTGCACACGATGGCCGACGGCATCGCGGTCGGCACCCCCGGCGCCGTGCCGTTCGCCCTGCTGCGCGAGCACGGCTGCGAGGTCCGGACGGTGTCCGAGGAGGACCTGTCCCGCGCCCTGCTGCT
>JAPSIJ010000590.1 GCA_031178805.1 Cellulomonas sp.
CCGCCTCGGCGGGGCGGGGCTCCGTCGCCCAGTGCGCGCCGAGGTCGTCGGTCGCGGACAGCGAGCGCAGGTGCGCCCGGTCGAGGTACAGCGTGCCGCCCAGGTGGTCCGTCTCGTGCTGCACGATGCGCGCCGGCCAGCCCTGCACGACCTCGTCCAGGGCGCGGCCTGCCTCGTCCGCGCCCGTCAGCCGCAGCCGGCGCAGCCGGGGCACGACGGCCTGGTACCCGACGACGCTCAGGCAGCCCTCGTAGAACGCGACGTGCTCGGGCTGCTCCCCCGGCACCGGCGCGTACGCCGGGTTGACCAGGACGCGGAACGGCAGCGCGGGCCGCTCGCGGACGGCGCCGCTCTCGGTGCCCTCGGCGCCGGGGTCGGCGAGCACGGCCACCGCCAGGGGCAGCCCGACCTGCGGCGCCGCGAGGCCCACCCCGGGGGCGGCGTGCATGGTCCGCCGCAGCAGCGCGACCAGCGCGGCCAGCTCCGCGTCGTCGACCTGCCCGTCGAACGGGACCGCCCGCATCCGCAGCGCCGGGTGCCCGGCCTGCACGATCGGCACCGTGCCCGACGGGTCGCCGGCGGCGGCGTCGAGCAGCCGGTGCACGTGCTTGCGCACCTGCGCGGCGGTCCAGCGGGCCTGGGGGACCCCGGCGGGCACGGCCACGGCGGTCAGAGGGCCAGGCGGTCGCGGACGACGTCGGCGAGGCCCGCGGCGACGCGGTCGGCGTCGTCCTGCGTCGCGGCCTCGACCATCACGCGCACCAGCGGCTCGGTGCCGGACGGGCGCAGCAGCACCCGGCCGGTGGAGCCGAGCGAGGACTGCGCGGCGCCCACGGCGGCGGCGACGTGCTCGTCGGTGCCGGCGCGGTCCTTGTCGACGCCGGGCACGTTGACCAGCGTCTGCGGCAGCCGGCGGACGACCCCGGCGAGCTCGCTGAGCTTCTGGCCGGTGGCCGCGACGCGGGAGGCGAGCTGCAGGGCGGTGAGCGTGCCGTCGCCGGTGGTGGCGTGGTCGGCGAGGATCACGTGGCCGGACTGCTCGCCGCCCAGGCTGTAGCCGTGCGCGCGCATCGCCTCGAGCACGTAGCGGTCGCCGACGCCGGTCTCGACCGTGCGCACGCCGGCGGCCTGCATCGCGAGCCGCAGGCCGAGGTTGCTCATCACCGTGACGACGAGGGTGTCCTGCGCCAGCAGGCCGCGCTCGCGCAGGTCGAGCGCGAGGACGCCCATGATCTGGTCGCCGTCGACCAGCGCGCCGGTGTGGTCCACCGCGAGGCAGCGGTCGGCGTCGCCGTCGAACGCCACGCCGAGGTCCGCCCCGGACGCCACGACGGCGGCCTGCAGCTGCTCCGGGTGGGTGGACCCGCAGGCCTCGTTGATGTTCCGGCCGTCCGGCGAGGCGTTGATGACGACGACGTCCGCGCCGGCCTCCCGGAGCGCCGCGGGGCCGACCTCGCTGGCCGCGCCGTTCGCGCAGTCCACGGCGATCCGCAGCCCGGCGAGGTCGTGCCCGAGGGTCGACACCAGGTGCTCGACGTACTGCTCGGCGGCGCGCCCGGTGTCGGACCGGATCCGGCCGACGTCGGCGCCGACCGGGCGCTTCCAGTCCTCGCGGAGCCGCTGCTCGATGGCGTCCTCGAGCTCGTCGTCGAGCTTGAGCCCGCCGCGGGCGAGGAACTTGATCCCGTTGTCCGGCATCGGGTTGTGCGACGCGGACAGCACCACGCCGAGGTCGACGTCCAGCGCGCCGGTCAGGTGCGCGACGGCCGGCGTCGGCAGCACGCC
>JAPSIJ010000085.1 GCA_031178805.1 Cellulomonas sp.
GTGCTGGCCCTGCGGTGTCGGCGGGACGTGGCACCCTAGGGGCGTGCCGCCCTCCGCCTCCACCGCCCGCCGTCCCGCCCGCGGCGCCGGCCGCGCGTCGGCCGCCCCCGCCGGGGTCGCCTGGGACGAGGTGGCCCTCGCGCCGGTCGTGCTGGTCACCGGCCCGGAGGAGCTGCTGGCCGAGCGCGCCGTCGAGCGGGTGGTCGGCCTGGCGCGCGAGCGGGACCCGCAGATCGAGCTGACCCGGATCGACGCCGCCGCGTACGGCGCGGGCGAGCTCACCCTGGTCACGAGCCCGTCGCTGTTCGCCGAGGACCGCGTGGTCGTCGTCGAGAACGTGGAGAAGGCGACCGACGAGCTCGTGCTGGAGGCGACGGCCTACGTCGCGGCGCCGCAGGAGGACGTCGTCCTGGTGCTCCGGCACGGCGGCGGCCAGCGCGGCAAGCGGCTGCTGGACGCGGTCCGCGCGGCGGGTCACCCGGTGGCGGTGTGCGAGACGATCAAGCGGGACGCCGACAAGGCCGCGTTCGTCACGCAGGAGATCCGCCGGGCCGGCCGCCGGATGGAGGCCCGCGCCGTGCGCTCCCTCGTCGACGCGGTCGGCAGCGACCTGCGCGAGCTGGCGGCCGCGTGCAACCAGCTCGTCGCGGACACCACCGGCGTGATCGGCGTCGAGGTCGTCGAGCGGTACTACGGCGGGCGGATCGAGGCCACGGGGTTCCGGGTGGCCGACGCGGCGGTCGACGGCGCGGCGGGGGAGGCGGTGGCGCTGCTGCGGCACGCGTTCGCCACCGGGGTCGACCCCGTCCCGCTGGTCGCGGCGCTCGCCGCCCGGCTCCGGGTGCTGGCGAAGGTGTCGGCCGTCCGCGGACGCGGGGCCGGTGCCGAGCGGGAGCTCGGGCTCGCGCCCTGGCAGGTCGAGCGGTCCCGCCGGGAGCTGTCCCGCTGGACGCCGGAGTCGCTGGCCGCGGCCATCACCGCGGTCGCGCAGGCGGACGCGGAGGTCAAGGGCGCCAGCCGCGACCCGAAGTTCGCGGTCGAGCGCGCCGTGCTGCGGATCGCGGACGCCGTCCGGCGCTGACGCCGCCGGTCCCCGTGGGTCCGGCAGCCCGGGGGCGCGCTGACGCCGCCGGCCCGCGTCGGTCCGGCAGCCCCGTGCCGCGCGCCCGTCAGATGTAGGAGTCGTGCGGCCCCAGCAGCCGCGCCGAGGAGCGGTCGAGCAGCAGGCTCCGCTCCAGCAGGTTCCCCTGGTAGAGGTCGAAGCCGAGCCGCCGGCCGGCCTTGAGCTCGGCGCTGGACTCGACGAACTCGGCGACCAGCAGGGCGCCGTGCGAGCGGGCGAGGTCCACGACGGGCTCGCCCTCGACGTCGAGATCGCGGGCGTCGATCTTCACGAAGTCGGCCTGGGGGAGCAGCGACCGCTGGTCCGGCCGGGAGACGAACCCGGCCATCGCGATCCGGAAGCCCTGCTCCCGCAGCCGGCGCACGCCCCGGAGGACGTCGCCGTCGACCCGGGTGGAGCCCGCGACCTCGATGACGAGGCGGTCGGGCCGGCCCGGCAGGTGCAGGTCGCCGGTGAGGTAGGCCCGCGGGCACCGCACGAACAACCAGCGGCCGTGGCCGACCTCGTCGACGTCGGCGCGGCCGAAGGTGGCGCGCAGGACGGCGGCCGTGGCGCGCTCGTGCTGCAGGTCGGACCAGGCGGCGGCGTCGGCGCACGTCGCGCCGGGCTGCCGGAAGGCGAGCTCGTAGCCGAAGGGGTGCAGGCGCGGGGAGAAGATCCCCTGCCGGCCCACGACCACCTGCTCGCGTGCCACGTGGCGGTCCCACTCGCGACGGAGCGCGTGCGGGATCGCGGAGTCGATCTCAGCCGCGAGACGCCGCTCGGCGTCACCCTGTCCCCTGGTCATGGCATCTATGACACCACAGCGGAGCCGTCATGACACGGGTGCACCTCGCTCACCGGCAGTGATACGTGAGCAACGCGGGACAAACCGGACAGGTTTTCACCCGTTCGGGCGGACATGCTGCAGAAACGCTCATCGGCTGGTGCGAAGCGCTGCGCATGAGTCATGATCGTTGTGACAGAGAGTCAACATCTTGTTACAGGAGACTTCCATGCGCACCTCGCTCAAGGCCCTCGCCACCGCCGCCCTCGCCCTCACGCTGTCGATCGGCGCCACCGGCGCCGCGAACGCCACCGGCCTCGTCACCATCCAGAGCGGTGCCACCGGCTGCTGCCGGACGATGGTCTGAACGCCTTCGGTGCCTCCCGGCTCGCCCTGCTGGCTCTCGGTGACCAGGGCGGGCCGGGGTACCGGGCGCCGGCGCGTGGCGGACGGGTGACGTGCTCGCCGTCCCGCGGCGTCATAGGTACAGTGACACCCATGACGACCATTGCTGACCGCGTCCGCCAGGCGCGGTTGGCCGCTGGGCTCTCCCAGACGGCCCTCGCCGGCGACGCCCTCTCGCCCAGCTACATCTCGCTGATCGAGTCGGGCCGCCGCGAACCCACCGACGCCGCGCTCGGCGTGCTCGCCGAGCGGCTGGGGTCGACGGTCGAGTACCTCAAGCACGGCGACGAGGGCCCGGCCGAGGCCCGCGCCAAGCTCGCGCTCGACTACGCCCGCCTGGACCTGGTGTCCGGCGAGGCGGCGTCCGCCCGCGACCGCATCCTGGCGCTGGAGCTCGAGAACGTCACGCGGCAGGTCCGCGTCGAGTCGCACCTCGCCCTCGCGCAGGCGCACGAGATGCTCGGCGACCTCGAGTCCGCGGTCGGGGTGCTGGAGCCGCTGCTGGCCCAGTCCCGCGCGGAGTCCCACCACCTCGACGCCGCCGCGGCCGCCACGGCGCTCGTGGCCTCCTACGTGGAGTCCGGCGACCTCGGCCGCGCGATCGAGCTGGGCGACCGGCAGCTCGCCGAGCTCGAGGACGCCGGCCTCACCGGGACCGACGAGCACCTGCGGCTCGGCTCCACCACCCTGTGGGCCTACGTCGAGCGCGGCGACCTGCTCTACGCCACGCACCGCGCGGCCGAGCTGATCCGGCAGGCGGAGTCGCTCGGCACGCCGCGCGGCCGCGGGTCGGTGTACTGGAACGCCGCCCTCGTCGCGGAGCAGCGCCACGACTACGGCCTGGCGAAGCGCTACACCGAGCGCGCGCTCGCGCTGCTCGGCGAGGGCGAGGTCAGCCGCGACATCCCGCGGCTGCGCCTGAACTACGCGTGGCTGCTGCTGCGCAGCGACCCGCCCGAGCCGGTGCCCGCGCTCGAGCAGCTGGACCGCGCGGCGCCCGAGCTCGCGGTGTCCGGCTCCGAGGTGGAGATGGCGCGGCTCGACGTCGAGCGCTCGCGCGCGCACCTCATGCTCGGCGACCCGGTCGCGGCGGAGACGTTCGGCCGCGCGGCGCTGGAGCGCCTCGGCGACCAGCCCCGGCTGGAGAGCAGCGCCGCGCAGCTCGCCCTCGGCGACGCGCTGCACGCGCGCGGCGAGGTGGAGGCGGCCTCCCGGGCGTACCGGTGGGCCGCGGACATGCTCGGCATGATGTCCGCCTCGCGGCAGTCCGCCGCGGTGTGGCGCGAGCTCGGCGACCGGTTCCTCGGTCACGGCGACGTCACCGGTGCGGCGCAGGCGTTCGACCGGGCGCTGCGGGAGGCGGGCTTCCGGCCCGCGGTCCCCGCGGTGCTCTGGGAGGCGTGGAGCGCGATGGCCCAGTCCCAGGACTGAGCCGTCGGGTTCCGCCGGGACGGCCACGGCCGTCCCCGTGCAGAGGGCGTCACCCCGCAGGGGGGGTGACGCCCTCGGGCGTTCCCGGGTCCGGGCGTTCCCGGGTCCGGTCTCCGGGCCGGTCACCGGCGACCGGGCCGCGGGGGGGACGACGAAGGGCGCCACCCCGAGGGGGTGGCGCCCTTCGTCAGGACCGCAGTCGCGTCAGAGCGAGTTGACCGCCTTGGCCAGGGCCGACTTCTTGTTGGCCGCCTGGTTGGCGTGGATGACGCCCTTCGAGACGGCCTTGTCGAGCTTCTTGCCCGCGGCGACGAGCGCGGTGCTCGCCGCGTCCTTGTCACCGCCGGCGACGGCCTCGCGCACGCGGCGCACGTAGGTCTTCAGCTCCGACTTGACGGCCTTGTTGCGCAGGCGCGCGACCTCGTTGGTGCGGATCCGCTTGATCTGGGACTTGATGTTGGCCACGGTGTGGACTCTCTCGTGTGTTCGCCGGAGCGAAAGGAACAGGTCGTAGAGGGCGCGTCCGGCGCCGGGACTGGGGCGTGGGGACACCCGCGGAGAGGAACCGGACTTGTGCCCGCCGACCCGGGCGGACACGCGACTGACGAGACTACCAGGAACGGGCGGTCCCCTTCACCTCCGGCGGGCGTCCCGCGCCGCGGCGACCACCCGGTCGAACAGCGCCCGGTCCACGACGGCGCCCTCCCGGCGGACCGCCGACGGGTCGAGCCGCAGCAACCGGTCCAGCCGCACCTCGCTCGGCCGGCGCCGGGCGTCCCACGGTCCCGCGCCGATGTCCAGCCACCGGCGCCCGTGCCGCGCCTCGTCGGCCGCGTCCCGGTCGTGGTCCTTGCTGGTGAGCGCGAGGCCCAGCAGCCGGTCGCCCTCCCGCCCGACCAGCAGCACCGGACGGTCCTTGCCGCGCGAGGGGTCGTCCTCGTACGGGACCCAGGCCCACACCACCTCGCCCGGGTCCGGGGCGCCGTCCGGGTCGGGGGAGTACTCGGCGGTCCACGAGCCGTGCGGGGCCGGGGCGGCGCCGGGGGCGGGTCGCGGCGGCCGGCGGGTGCCCGCGCCGCGGGTGCCGGCGTCGCTGCCGCGGGTGCCGCCGGTCAGCGCGCCCACCACGGCGCGCAGGACGCGCCACCCCCGCCCGCCGGTCGTCCTCGCCATGCCCGGCACCGTACCCGCGGCCCCCGCCGCCCGCCCGGGGTCCTGCGCGCCCGCCTTGGGTCCTGCGCACCCGCCCGGCGCGGACCGGCGGCGCCCCGGACGCCCGGGCTGCGCGGGGGCCGCCCGGCAGCGGGCGCGGGCGTGGGACGATAGGTGCCAGCCCCGACCACCGCGACACCCGAGGGAGCACGTGTCCCCGATCCCGAGCGCCGCCCAGTCCCAGCGCATCGCCCCCGCGGCGACGCCGCCGGAGCTGCTGCGCAACTTCTGCATCATCGCGCACATCGACCACGGCAAGTCGACCCTGGCCGACCGGATGCTCCAGCTCACCGGCGTGGTCGAGGCGCGCGCGATGCGCGCCCAGTACCTCGACCGGATGGACATCGAGCGCGAGCGCGGCATCACCATCAAGTCCCAGGCGGTCCGCATGCCGTGGGCGCTGGGTGAGACGCCGTACGCCCTGAACATGATCGACACCCCGGGCCACGTGGACTTCACGTACGAGGTGTCCCGGTCGCTGGCGGCGTGCGAGGGCGCGGTGCTGCTGGTCGACGCGGCGCAGGGCATCGAGGCGCAGACGCTGGCGAACCTGTACCTGGCGATGGAGAACGACCTCCAGATCATCCCGGTGCTGAACAAGATCGACCTGCCGGCCGCGCAGCCCGAGAAGTACGCCGAGGAGCTGGCCGGCCTGATCGGCGGCGACCCCGAGGACTGCCTGCGGGTGTCGGGCAAGACCGGCGAGGGCGTCGAGGCGCTGCTGGACCGGATCGTCGAGCTGGTGCCCGCGCCGACCGGCGACCCGGACGCCCCGGCGCGCGCGATGATCTTCGACTCGGTCTACGACACCTACCGCGGCGTCGTGACGTACGTGCGGGTCAAGGACGGCAACCTCAACCCGCGCGAGCGGATCGCGATGATGTCGACCAAGGCCACCCACGAGCTGCTGGAGATCGGCGTGATCTCCCCGGAGCCCGTCCCGACCAAGGGGCTGGGCGTCGGCGAGGTCGGCTACCTGATCACCGGCGTGAAGGACGTGCGCCAGTCCAAGGTCGGCGACACCGTCACGAACGCGAGCAAGCCCGCGACCCAGGCGATCGGCGGCTACTCCGACCCGAAGCCGATGGTGTTCTCGGGCCTGTACCCGATCGACGGCTCCGACTACCCGGTGCTGCGCGACGCGCTCGACAAGCTCAAGCTCAACGACGCCGCGCTGAACTACGAGCCGGAGACCTCGGTCGCCCTCGGCTTCGGGTTCCGCGTCGGGTTCCTCGGCCTGCTGCACCTGGAGATCATCCGGGAGCGGCTGGAGCGCGAGTTCAACCTCGACCTGATCTCGACCGCGCCGAACGTGGTCTACGAGGTGACCCTGGAGGACCGCTCGGTCGTCACGGTCACCAACCCGAGCGAGTTCCCCGGCGGCAAGATCCGCGAGGTGCGCGAGCCGGTCGTGAAGTCGACGATCCTCGCCCCGAGCGAGTTCATCGGCGCGATCATGGAGCTCTGCCAGGGCAAGCGCGGCGACCTGCTGGGCATGGACTACCTGTCCGAGGACCGCGTCGAGATGCGCTACACGCTGCCGCTCGCGGAGATCGTCTTCGACTTCTTCGACCAGCTGAAGTCCCGCACCCGCGGCTACGCCAGCCTCGACTACGAGCCCGTCGGGGACCAGGTCGCCGACCTGGTGAAGGTCGACATCCTGCTGCAGGGCGAGCAGGTCGACGCGTTCAGCTCGATCGTGCACAAGGACAAGGCGTACGCCTACGGCGTGATGATGGCGTCCAAGCTCAAGGACCTCATCCCGCGCCAGCAGTTCGAGGTGCCGATCCAGGCGGCCGTCGGCTCGCGCGTCATCGCCCGCGAGACGATCCGCGCCATCCGCAAGGACGTCCTCGCCAAGTGCTACGGCGGTGACATCACCCGCAAGCGGAAGCTGCTGGAGAAGCAGAAGGAGGGCAAGAAGCGCATGAAGACCATCGGCCGGGTCGACGTGCCGCAGGAGGCCTTCATCGCCGCGCTGTCCTCGGACGCCGCGGCCCCCAAGGACGCCAAGGACGCGAAGAAGAAGTGAGCCCCGCCCTCCCGGACGGCGACGCCGCTCCCGCGGACGGCGCCCTCCCGGCCTCGGTGCTCGACGGTGCCGACGGTCGCGGGTTCGGCGTGTACCTGCACGTGCCGTTCTGCACGGTGCGCTGCGGGTACTGCGACTTCAACACGTACACAGCGACCGAGCTCGGCGGCGGCGCCAGCCAGCTCGGCTACGCGGGCACCGCGCTCGCCGAGATCGCGCTGGGCGGCCGCGTGCTGCGCGACGCCGGGCTGCCGGAGCGGCCGGTGTCGACGGTGTTCGTCGGCGGCGGCACGCCCACCGTGCTGCCGGCCGCCGACCTGGTGCGGATGCTGGACGGCGTGCGGGACACCTGGGGGCTGGCGCCGGACGCGGAGGTCACCACGGAGGCCAACCCCGACTCGGTGACCCCGGAGTCCCTGGCCGAGCTCGCCCGCGGCGGGTTCACGCGGGTGTCGTTCGGCATGCAGTCAGCGGTGCCGCACGTGCTCGCGACGCTGGAGCGCACCCACGACCCGCGGCGCATCCCGGACGTGGTCCGCTGGGCGCGGGACGCCGGCCTGGCCGTGTCGCTCGACCTGATCTACGGCACGCCGGGGGAGAGCCTCGCCGACTGGCGGGCGTCCCTGGAGACCGCCCTGGCCACCGGCGTCGACCACGTGTCGGCGTACGCGCTGGTGGTCGAGCAGGGCACGAAGATGGCGGTCCAGGTCCGGCGCGGGCTGCTCACCCTGCCCGACGAGGACGACCAGGCCGCGAAGTACGAGCTCGCCGACGACCTGCTCACCGCCGCCGGGCTGCACTGGTACGAGGTGAGCAACTGGGCGCGCACCCCGGCGGACGCCTGCCGGCACAACCTCGCCTACTGGCGCAACGACGACTGGTGGGGCGTCGGCCCCGGCGCGCACAGCCACGTCGGCGGCGTGCGGTGGTGGAACGTCAAGCACCCGCGCACCTACGCGGCCCGGCTCGAGGCGGGGGAGAGCCCGGCCGCCGGGCGGGAGACCGTCGAGGACGCCTCCGCGCGGCTCGAGCGGGTGATGCTCGGCGTGCGGCTCGACGAGGGGCTGCCGATCGAGGCGCTGACCCCCGACGCCCGCACCCGCGTCGCGGCGCTCGTCGCGGACGGCCTCGTCGACGGCCGGGCGGCGCTCGGCCGCGGCCCGGGCGTGCCGGGGCAGCGGGTCCGGCTCACCCGCCGCGGACGGCTGCT
>JAPSIJ010000086.1 GCA_031178805.1 Cellulomonas sp.
CACGAGCGAGGAGCGGACCACGAGCGAGGCAACGGGCGACCGGGACGACCGCGGGCGCGCGCCCGACGGCGGCTACGACGCGCTCGTCGTGGGCGGCGGCGTCGCCGGCCTGGTGGCGGCGCGCGAGCTGGCCCTCGCGGGCCTGCGCCCGCTGGTGCTGGAGGCGTGGCGCTCCCCGGGCGGCGTGGTGGGCCGGCACGAGGTCGACGGGCTCGACCTGGACGCCGGGGCGGAGTCGTTCGCCACCCGCGGCGGCGTGGTCGCCGCGCTCGCCGAGGAGCTCGGACTGGCCGACCGGGTCGTCACCCCCGAGCCGCGCGGGGCCTGGGTGCGCCTGCCGCACGCGGCGGGCCCGCTCCCCCGCACCGGCCTGCTCGGCATCCCCGCCGACCCCTGGGCCCCGGACGTCCGCCGGACCATCGGCACCCTCGGCGCCGCCCGCGCCTCGCTCGACCGCGTGCTGCCCGCCGCCGTCGGCACCCGGGACGGCGGGTCGCTCGGCGAGCTGGTGCGCGCCCGCGCCGGCCGGCGGGTGCTGGACCGGCTGGTGCGGCCGGTCGTCGCCGGGGTGCACGCCGCCGAGCCGGACGACGTCGCGGTCGACGCGGTGTCCCCGGGCCTCGCGGCAGCGGTCCGCCGCGAGGGCTCCCTCGGGTCGGCGGTGACGGCGCTGCGGGCGCTGGCCCCGGCGGGCTCCGCCGTCGCGGGGTTCCGCGGCGGGCTGCACGTGCTGGTCGACGCGCTGGTCGAGGACCTCACCCGGCGCGGCGGCGCGGTGCTCACCCGCACGACCGCGCGGTCCGTCGAGCGGGACGGCGACCGGTTCCGGGTCGCCGTCGAGACGGACGGCGCCCGCGCGGAGCTGTCCGCGCCCCGGCTCGTCGTGGCGACGCCGCGCGCGGTGGACCTGCTGGCCGGCGTGGTCCCCGGTCTGGCCGGCGCGCACACGGACCCCGGCGCCGACATCGTCCTCGCCACCCTGGTCCTCGACGCGCCCGCGCTCGACGCCGCGCCCCGCGGCACCGGCGTGCTCGTCGCCCGCGGCGTGCCCGGCGTGCGGGCCAAGGCGCTCACCCACGCGACCGCCAAGTGGGCCTGGCTGGCCGAGGCCGCCGGGCCCGGCCGGCACGTGGTGCGGCTGTCCTACGGCCGGGCGGGCGACACCGGCGGCACGGACCTGCCCGGCGACCTCGCCGGGCTCACGGACCTCGCGCTGCGGGACGCGGCCGCGCTGCTGGACGTCCCGCTGCGGGCCGAGCAGGTCCGCGCGTCGGCGCGGGTGCGCTGGCGCCAGGGCCTGCCGGTGCCCAGCCCGGCGCACCGCCGCACCGTGCAGCAGGTCCGCGACGCCGTGGCGGGGGTGCCGGGGCTCGGCGTGGTCGGCGCGTGGGTGTCCGGCAACGGGCTCGCGTCGGTCGTGCCGGACGCCCGCGGCACCGCCGCCGCGCTCGCGGGGGTGCCGGACGCCGGCGGCGGGCGGGCCTGACGCGGTGGCGCCCGGGCGGCCACCGGCGGTTTCGACAGATGCGCGCGGGGTGACCGAGACTGGGGGCATGCCCCAGACGGTCCGGGTCGGTACCCGTGCGAGCGCGCTCGCCCTCACCCAGACGGGCCACGTGGCGGACGCGCTGACCGCCCTCGGCGCCGGGGAGCACGAGCTGGTGCGCGTGCGGACCGACGGCGACCGGCTGACCGGCTCCCTCGCGACGCTCGGCGGGACGGGCGTGTTCGTCACCGCGCTGCGCGACGCGCTGCTGGACGGCCGGTGCGACGTCGCCGTGCACTCGTTCAAGGACCTGCCGACCGCCGTGTCGCCCGGCCTGGTCGTCGCCGCGGTGCCGGTGCGCCAGGACCCCCGCGACGCGCTGTGCGCCCGCGACGGCCGGACGCTGGCCACCCTCCCCGAGGGCGCCACCGTCGGCACCGGCTCGCCCCGGCGCGCGGCCCAGCTGCTCGCCGCGCGGCCGGACCTGCAGGTCGTCGACATCCGCGGCAACGTGGACACCCGGCTGCGCCGGATCGAGGACGACCTGGACGCGGTCGTGCTCGCCCGGGCGGGGCTGGCGCGGCTCGACCGGCTGGACGCCGTGACCGAGGCGCTGCCGCCCGAGGTGATGACGCCCGCGCCCGCCCAGGGCGCGCTGGCCGTCGAGGTCCGCACCGAGGACGCCACCGGCGGCACGCCGCTGGCCCGGGCGCTCGCGGCGCTCGACCACCGGCCCACCCACCTGGCCGTGCTCGCCGAGCGCGCGCTGCTGAGCCGCCTGGAGGCCGGCTGCGCCGCCCCGGTCGGCGCGCACGCCCGGCTGGGCGACGACGACCTGCTGACCCTGGACGCCGTGGTGCTCCGGACGGACGGCACCGCCGCCCTGCGCCGGTCGGCCTCCGTCAGCCTCGCGGGCTCCCGGACGCCCGCGACCGGCGGGGACGACGACGCGCGCACCGCGCTCGCCGCCTCGGCCCTGGGCACCCGGCTCGCCGAGACGCTGCTGGACGCGGGCGCCGCCGACCTGGCGGAGCTCGGCGCGTGACCGCCGACGCCGCCGCCACCGGCCCGCTCGCGGGCCGCACCGTCCTCGTCCCCCGGGAGACGCCCGGCCCCGACCCCCTGGTGATCGCCCTGCACGCCGCCGGGGCGCGGCCGCAGGTGGTGCCGCTGATCCAGACCGTGCCGCCGCTGGACCCCACCGAGCTGGACGACTCCCTGCTCGCGCTGGAGGTCGGCTACTACGGCTGGCTGGGCGTGACCAGCGCCGCGGCCGTCCCCGTGCTGGCCGACCGCGCGGAGGAGACCGGGCACACCCTGCCCGACCTGCTCGCGGACGTGCAGGTGGCCGCCGTCGGCGGGTCCACCGCGCGGGCGCTGCGCGAGGCCGGCGTCCGCGTGGACCTGGTGCCGGTCGGCCGGTCCTCGGCCGCCGCCCTGCTGGCCGCCTGGCCACCCGCCGGGCCCGAGCCGTCCCGCGTGCTGCTGCCCCTGGGCGACCTCGCGGCGCCGACCCTGGCCGACGGCCTGACGGCGCACGGCTGGCCCGTCGACGTCGTCGTCACCTACCGCACCGTCCCGGGGCCCGCCCCGGAGCCCGAGGTGCGGGACGCCTGGACGGCGGGCGCCTTCGACGCCGTGCTGCTGACCTCCGGCAGCACCGCCCGGAACCTGCTGACCATGCTCGGCGCCCCGCCGCCCGGCACGCTGGTCTGCTGCATCGGCGACTCCACCGCCGCGGAGGCCCGGCGCGCCGGCCTGCCCGTGCACGCGGTCGCCCACGACCAGACCCCCGGCGGCCTGGTCGCCGCGCTCGCCGCGGCCGCTGCCGCCACCGACCCGACCCATCCCGACGGAGAGCACGCATGACCACGCACCCGGCCGGATCCCCGACCCCCCTCACCCCCGCCGACGCGGTCGCCGCCGCGCGCCCGGGCCGCGTCCGCCCGCGCCGGCTGCGCGGGACCGCGGCCCTGCGGCGCTCGGCCACCGAGGTCCGCCTGCACCCGGCCGACCTGATCCTGCCGCTGTTCGTGAAGGAGGGGCTGACCGAGCCCCAGCCGATCGCCTCCATGCCGGGCGTCGTCCAGCACACCCGCGACTCGCTGCGCCGCGCCGTGGTCGAGGCGGCCGCCGCCGGGATCAGCGGCGTGAACCTGTTCGGCGTCCCGCTGGTCCGGGACGCGACCGGGTCCGGCGCCACCGACCCGGACGGCGTGCTGAACGCCGCCCTGGCGGACGTGCGGGCCGAGGTCGGCGACGCGCTGGTCATCCAGGCGGACCTCTGCCTCGACGAGTTCACCGACCACGGCCACTGCGGCGTGCTCACGGCCGACGGCAGCGTGGACAACGACGCCACCCTGGTGCGGTACGCCGAGATGGCGCTCGCCCAGGCGGAGGCCGGCGCCCACATGGTCGCGCCCAGCGGGATGATGGACGGCCAGGTCGGCGTGATCCGCGACGTCCTGGACGGCGCCGGGCGGGACGACGTGGCGGTCCTGGCGTACGCCGCCAAGTTCGCCAGCGTGCTCTACGGGCCGTTCCGCGACGCCGTGGAGTCCACGCTCGAGGGCGACCGCCGGACCTACCAGATGGACCCGGCCAACCGCCGCGAGGCGCTGCGCGAGGTCGCCCTCGACATCGCCGAGGGCGCCGACCTGGTGATGGTGAAGCCCGCCGGGGCGTTCCTCGACGTGCTCGCCGACGTCGCCGCCGCCAGCACCGTGCCCGTCGCCGCCTACCAGGTGTCCGGCGAGTACGCGATGGTCGAGGCCGCCGCGGCGCAGGGCTGGCTGGACCGCCGGCGCGCGATCACCGAGTCCGTGCTCGGCATCCGCCGCGCGGGCGCGGACCAGGTGCTCACCTACTGGGCCGTGGAGCTGGCCCACTGGCTGCGGGAGGAGTGGCGATGACCTCGGAGGCCATCACGTCGGAGGAGCTGTTCGACCGGGCGCAGGGCGTGGTGCCGGGCGGGGTGAACTCGCCGGTGCGCGCGTTCGGCTCCGTCGGCGGCGCGCCGCGGTTCCTCGCCTCGGCGCGGGGCGCGTACGTCACCGACGTCGACGGGCGGGAGTACGTCGACCTCGTCGGCTCCTGGGGCCCCGCGCTGCTGGGGCACGCCCACCCGGAGGTGGTGGCGGCGGTGCGCGAGGCGGCGGGCCGCGGCCTGAGCTTCGGCGCGCCCACGCTGGCCGAGGTCGAGCTCGCCGAGGCCGTCCGCGCCCGGGTGCCCGCCGTGGAGCGGCTGCGCCTGGTGTCCACCGGCACCGAGGCGACCATGACCGCCATCCGGCTGGCCCGCGGCGTGACCGGCCGCGACAAGATCATCAAGTTCGCCGGCTGCTACCACGGGCACTCGGACGGCCTGCTGGCCGCCGCGGGCTCCGGCGTCGCGACGTTCGCCCTGCCCGGCTCGGCCGGCGTCCCGGCGGCGATCGCGGCCGAGACGATGGTGCTGCCGTACAACGACGTCGCGGCGGTCGAGGCCGCGTTCGCGGAGCACGGCCCGAGCATCGCCGCGGTGATCACCGAGGCGGCGCCCGCCAACATGGGCGTGGTGCCCCCGGAGCCCGGCTACAACGCCGCGCTGTCCCGGATCACCCGCGAGCACGGCGCCCTGCTGATCCAGGACGAGGTGCTGACCGGCTTCCGCGTCGGCCCCGCCGGCTGGTGGGGCCTGGAGGCGCAGCGCGAGGGCTGGTCCCCCGACCTGCTGACGTTCGGCAAGGTCGTCGGGGGCGGCCTGCCCGTCGCCGCGCTCGGCGGCCGCGCCGACGTGATGGACGCGCTTGCGCCGGTCGGGCCGGTCTACCAGGCCGGCACGCTGTCCGGGAACCCGGTGGCGACCGCCGCCGGGCTCGCCACGCTGCGGCTGGCCGACGACGCGGTGTACGCCCGGGTGGACGCGGCGTCCGCGACCCTGCGCGCCGCCGTGGACGAGGCCCTGGCCGCCGCCGGGCTGCCGCACGCGGTGCAGCACGCGAGCAACCTGTTCAGCACGGTGCTCGGCACCGACGCCGGCGCCCGGGACTACGCGCAGATGCTCGCGTCCGAGTCCTGGCGCTACCCCGCGTTCTTCCACAGCCTGCTGCGCGACGGGGTGTACGCCCCGCCGTCGGCGTTCGAGGCGTGGTTCGTGTCCGCGGCGCACGACGACGCGGCGCTGGGCCGGGTCGTCGAGGCCCTCCCCGCCGCCGCGCGGGCCGCCGCCGAGGCGGTGCCGCCCGCCGCGTGAGCACGCGGCGGTCCCGCCGTCTGACCGCATCGTGACCTCCCGGTAACGCGGGCGTTACACCCGGGTACGGTGACCCGGCGCACACTGTGCTAGTTCTATGGAGCCGCGCGCCGGCCACCCCGCCGCGCGCGCCGTCCCCTGCCGCTGGGGACCCGCCGCCGGGCGCCCGCCCGGGCGGCACCTGCACTGCCCCGGGCGCTCACCCGAGCCCTCACACTTCAGGGAAGAGGTACACGCATGACAGCGGTCCCCCACCTCCGTCGACGCGGTCTCGTGACCGGCGCCGGCCTGGTCGCCACCGCCCTCGTGCTCGCCGCGTGCGGCGGGTCCGACGGTGACGACAACTCCGACGGCGGCGACAGCGGCGGCGGCGGTGCCCTGCTCATCGGCACCACGGACAAGATCACCACCATCGACCCGGCCGGCTCGTACGACAACGGGTCCTTCGCGGTGATGAACCAGGTCTACCCGTTCCTGATGAACACCCCGTACGGCTCCCCCGAGGTCGAGCCGGACATCGCCGAGTCGGCCGAGTTCACCTCGCCGACCGAGTACACGGTCACCCTCAAGGAGGGCCTGACCTTCGCGAACGGCAACGAGCTGACGTCCTCCGACGTCAAGTTCACCTTCGACCGCCAGCTCGCGATCTTCGAGTCCGGCGCGGACGACGGCAACGGCCCCGGCTCGCTGCTCTACAACCTGGACAGCGTCGCGGCGCCCGACGACACCACCGTCGTGTTCACCCTGAAGTCCCCGGACGACCAGGTGTTCCCGCAGATCCTGTCGAGCCCCGCGGGCCCGATCGTGGACGAGGAGGTCTTCGCCGCCGACGCGCTGACCCCGGACGCCGACATCGTGGAGGGCCAGGCGTTCGCCGGGCCGTACGTCCTCACGGACTACAGCCAGAACGACCTGCTGACCTACCAGGCCAACCCGGACTACCAGGGCCTGCTCGGCGCGCCGAAGACCGAGGAGATCAACGTCCAGTACTACGCGGACGCCTCCAACCTGAAGCTCGAGGTGCAGCAGGGCAACGTGGACGTCGCGTTCCGCAGCCTGAGCGCCACGGACATCGAGGACCTGCGCGGCGACGACAACGTGAAGGTCGTGGACGGCCCCGGCGGCGAGATCCGCTACATCACGTTCAACTTCAACACGCAGCCGTACGGCGCGACCACGCCCGAGGCCGACCCGGCCAAGGCGCTGGCCGTCCGCCAGGCCGTCGCCGACCTGATCGACCGCGAGGAGATCGCGGACCAGGTCTACAAGGGCACCTACACGCCGCTGTACTCCTACGTCCCCGAGGGCCTGACCGGCGCCACGGAGTCCCTCAAGGGCCTCTACGGCGACGGCGAGGGCGGCGCGGACGCCGACGCGGCGGCCGAGCGTCTCGAGGCCGCGGGCGTCGAGACCCCGGTCCAGCTGTCGCTGCAGTACAGCAACGACCACTACGGCCCGTCCTCCGGCGAGGAGTACGCGCTGATCAAGGACCAGCTCGAGTCCACCGGCCTGTTCACGGTCGACCTGCAGACCACCGAGTGGGTGCAGTACGCCAAGGACCGCACGTCCGACGTCTACCCGGCCTACCAGCTCGGCTGGTTCCCGGACTACTCCGACGCGGACAACTACCTGACGCCGTTCTTCCTCACGGAGAACTTCCTCGGGAACCACTACGACAACACCGAGGTGAACGACCTGATCCTGCAGCAGGCCGTCACCACCGACGCCGGCGAGCGCACCGCGCTCATCGAGCAGATCCAGGACGCCGTCGCCGCGGACCTGTCCACCGTGCCGTACCTCCAGGGTGCGCAGGTGGCCGTGACCGGCACCGACGTGACCGGCGCCGAGGACACCCTCGACGCCTCGTTCAAGTTCCGCTACGGCGCTCTCGCCATCGGCTGATCCACCCACCCACCCGACGCCCGGCGCGGGCCGCTCCCCCCGAGCGGCCCGCGTCGGGGCGTCACGGGGCAGGAGATATGACTTCCACCTCCACGACCGGACCGCTGCAGCCCACCGGCGCACCGGCCGGCACCGCACCCGGCGGGGACGCCCCCGCCACCCGGACCGCCCGCACCAAGGGCTCCGGGGGCGGGCTTGGCCGCTACCTGCTGGTCCGGTTCCTGCTGATCATCCCGACCGTCTTCATCCTCGTCACCGTCGTGTTCGTGCTGATGCGCGCGACCGGTGACCCGATCACCGCCGCGCAGGGCGGCCGGCTCCCCGCCGACCAGCTCGCCGAGCGGATCGCGCAGGCCGGCTACGACCGGCCCGTCCTCGTGCAGTACGGCGACTACCTCGGCGACCTGCTGCGCGGCGACTTCGGCACCACCATCAGCGACAGCCGCCCCGTGACCGAGGTGCTCACCACCTTCGGCACCGCGACGCTGGAGCTCGCGCTGTACGCGCTGCTCGTGGCGTTCGTCGTCGGCATCCCCCTCGGCCTGGTCGC
>JAPSIJ010000591.1 GCA_031178805.1 Cellulomonas sp.
CGCCCCCGTCGTCCTGACCCCGTGCGCGGACGGGCCGATCCTCGTCCGCGGGGAGGTCGAGATCCGCGACGCCGCCGGCCGGGTCGTGCCGCGCCGGCGCGCCACCGTGGCGCTGTGCCGGTGCGGCGCCTCCGCGATCAAGCCGTTCTGCGACGGCTCGCACAAGGCCATCGGCTTCCGTACCGACGACGAGGTGCCGCGGCCGCCCGAGCCCGTCCCGGCACCGGAGAGGAGCACCCCGTGAGGATCACCGTCCCGGCGCCCGGCGTCGCCCGCCTGGAGCACGCCTACGTGAACTGCTACGTGATCGCCGACGAGCGGGGCGCGACGGTCGTCGACGCCGGCCTGCCGCGCATGTGGGGCATGCTCCCGCGCGCGCTCGCCGCCGTGGACCGCGAGCCGCGCGACGTGCGCGCCGTGGTGCTCACGCACGCGCACTTCGACCACGTCGGGTTCGCCCGGCGGGCGATGCGCGAGCTCGACGTGGAGGTGTGGGTGCACGCCGAGGACGCCCCGCTGGCCGCGCACCCCTACCGGTACGCGCACGAGAACCCGCGCGCGGCCTACCCGGTGAAGCACCCGCGCGCCGCGGTGATGCTCGGCGCGATGGTCGCGGCGGGCGCGGCGCGGGTGCGCGGCGTCCGCGTCGTCCGGCACCTGGTCCCGGGCCAGCGGCTCAAGGTGCCCGGCCGCCCGCAGGTCGTCTCCTGCCCGGGGCACACCTACGGCCACGTCGCCCTGCACCTGCCCGACCGCGGCGTGCTGCTGTCCGGCGACGCGCTGGTGACGCTCGACCCGTACACCGCCCGCACGGGCCCGCGGATCGTCGCCGGTGCGGCCACCGCGGACAGCGCGCTGAACCTGGCGTCGCTGGACGCGCTCGCGGCCACGGGCGCCGAGATCGTGCTGCCGGGCCACGGCGAGCCGTGGACCGGCGGCGTCGGCGAGGCGGTCCGGCTGGCCCGCGCGGCCGGAGCGGCCTGAGGGCCGGCGCGGCCTGAGCGCGGGCGCGGCATGACGGCCCGCGCGGCGTGACGGCCTGCGCGGACGCGGCATCCCGCCTACCGTCGGGGGCGTGAGCCCCCGACGCACCGACCACCCCGGCCCCGGCCGCCCCGCCCGCGACGCCGCCCCCCGGCACGGTGCCCGCCCGGGCTCGGCCGGCCGCCCCGTGCGCCGCACCGGCGAGGCCCCGCGGGCGGGCACGCACGGGCACGAGGTGGACGCCGTGGTGGTCGGCGCCGGCCCGAACGGGCTGGCGGCCGCCGTCACGCTCGCGCGCGCGGGCCTGGAGGTGGTGGTCCTCGAGCAGCAGGACACCGTGGGCGGCGGCTCGCGCACCCTCGACCTCGGGCTGGCCCCGGGGATCGTGCACGACATCTGCTCCGCGGTGCACCCGATGGCGTGGGCCTCGCCGTTCTTCCGGGCCCTGCGCCTGCACGAGCGCCTGGACCTGCTCACGCCCGAGGTGTCGTTCGCGCAGCCGCTGGACGGCGGGCGCGCGGCCCTGGCGTACCGGGACCTGGACCGCACCGCCGCGGGCCTGGGCGCCGACGGCGAGGCGTGGCGCCGGCTCTTCGGGCCGCTCAGCGAGCAGTGGCGGGACGTCGTCGCGCTCGTGCTGGGCGACCACCGCAGCCTGCCCGCCGGTGCCCGGCCGGCGACCGCCGTCGCCGGCGCCCGGTTCGCCCTGGCCGCGCTGCGCAACGGCACCGCCGTGGTGCCCTCGACCCTGCGCACCGAGGAGGGCGCCGCCCTGCTCACCGGCGTCGCCGG
>JAPSIJ010000592.1 GCA_031178805.1 Cellulomonas sp.
TCGCTGAACGGCGTGTGCCACGCGCCCGGGCGGGTGTTCCTCGCCCGCGGCCTGCGCGCGCCCGGCGGGCCCGGCGCCGACGGCCAGGCCGAGGAGGGCATCGTCGCGACCCACCGGCTGCCCTGGCCCGACGTGCTGGCGCGGGTGGCGGACGGCACCATCACCGACGGGGAGTCGGTGGCGGCGCTGATGCACGCGGCGGTGGCGCTGGGGCGGGTGCGCTGAGCGCGCCCGGGGCACCGGACGCGCGGCGGGCCCGCCGGCCCCGCAGCGTGGCGACCAGCTCGCCGAGCAGGTACGCCAGCGGGCCGAGCACCGGCACCACCAGGATGAGCACCAGGTCGACCAGGCCGTGCAGGTCGAGCCGGCGGCGCACCACCCACAGCGTGAGCGCCCCCGCCCAGAGCAGGACGAGCGCCGTGGCGGTCACGGTCCACAGGGCGTCGTACCAGGGCGGCACCAGCAGCCGCCACGCCTCCACCTCGCCCATCAGCCGCTCGCGGTGACGGCCGACATCAGCAGCGGCCCCAGGACGACGGCGAGCAGGAACGCGCCGAACCCGGCCAGGCGGAACGGCTGCCGCACGAGGACCCGGCGGTCCCACGGCAGCGTCGGTTCCAGGAGCAGGAACGCCAGCCACGCCGGCCAGGCGAACAGGGTCAGCCAGAACCACCCGAGCCGGGTGACCAGGCGCGGCGCGGGTCCCGCCAGCAGCAGCCCGAGGGCGAGGACGAACCCCGCGAGCACCACGGGCACGTTCGGCCACGGCGTGCGGGAGGGGAGCCCGGGCACCTCGGTGAGCGCGACGGCACGCGGGGAGTCGCGGACGGCCGCCACCAGGTCGGCCGCCTCGTCGACGGGCGGCACGGCCGCGGGATCCACCTGGTAGGTCGCCGTGCCGTCGCGGCCGTCGCCGGTCCACACGACCCGGGCGGAGCCCGTCCACGCGACCTCGGCGCCGGACGGGCCCGCCGGCCGCTCGAGCGTCACGGTCGCGACCTCGCCGCGGGCGAGCGCCTCGAGGAGGTCCGCGACGCCGCGCTGCGCCGGCGCGGTGGCGGCGCCCACGACGGCGGCGAGCACCAGGGCGCCGCCAGCAGCCGGAGGACGAGGTGCACCGGCGAGGACGGCGCGACCAGGACCGGCAGGTCCAGGTCGAGGTCGCGCGCGGCGCCGGGCGGTGTGCTCATCGCCGCCCACGCTAGGGCAGCGACCCACCGCCGCGGGGCCGGTTCGCGGGGTGGGTTCGCGGGGCCGGTTCGCCCGTGCTGGTGCCCGTGCGCCGGGTGGTGGGTCAGCGCACCGGCTCGCCCAGCAGCTCCGCGGACCGCTCCCACAGCCCGCGGGCGAGCTCGGCGTCGCGCACCTGCGGGTTCACCCGCCGCGCCGGGCGGCGGCGCTCGTAGTAGACCCCGGACCGCCAGTCTGTGCCCGGGCGGCCGGAGGCCAGCCACACGAGCTGGTCGGCGCCGCGCTCGGGCGTGGTCATGAACCGGCGGGCCACTCCGGTGTAGAGCCGGCGCATCGGGCTCGGCGACCGGGCGGCGAAGCCGGTGGCGACGATGCCGGGGTGGAACGCCGCGGCGGACAGCCCGGCGCCGTGGAACCGGCGGTGCAGCTCGGTGGTGAGGAGGATGTTCGCGAGCTTCGCCGAGCCGTAGGCGAGCTGGGCGCTGAACCCCCGCTCGTGCCCGAGGTCGTCGAGGTCGAGGTGCCCGAACAGCCGCGCGCCGATGCTGGAGGTCTGGATCACGGACGCCCGGGACGCGATCAGCA
>JAPSIJ010000593.1 GCA_031178805.1 Cellulomonas sp.
CACCGCGGTCGCCGAGGGCCACCGGCGCCGCACCGCCAGCGGACCGGTGACCGCGAGCAGGCACAGCACGGCGACCCAGCCCTCGGCCGGCTCGTCGTACATCCCGGCGGTGCGGCCGAGCGCGAGGCTCAGCACGGCACCGACCAGCAGGCCCGCGGCCAGCAGCGCGTCGGCGCGCCGCTGGTCCGTGGTCAGCTCGGCCCGCCGCCAGCCGGGGACGTCCGGGTCGCCGACGACCGCCGGGTCGGTGGGGACGGGGGCGGCCGGGGCAGCCGGGGCGGGGTCGCGGCGGAGCACCGCCCTACCGTATCGGGGCGAAGGGGGCGGACCGCCCCGGCGGTGGCCGCCGGGGTCCCGGTCGCCGGCGGGGTCCGGCCCGCCGCGACCGGGGCCCGCCGCCGCCTACGCTTGCCGGATGGCCCACCTGCTCGGCGGCGAAGCGCTGCACCTGTCCTTCCCCACCAAGAACGTGTTCGACGCGGTGACCGTGGGGCTGAACGAGGGCGACCGGGTGGGCATCGTCGGCCGCAACGGCGACGGCAAGTCCTCCCTGCTGGCGCTGCTGTCCGGGCGCCTGACGCCCGACTCGGGCCGGGTCACCGTGCGCGGCGGGGTGCGGATCGGCGTGCTCGACCAGTCCGACACCCTCGACCCCGCGCTGACCGTCGGCGCCGCGGTGGTCGGCGACCGCCCGGAGCACGAGTGGGCCGGCGACGCCCGGATCCGCGACGTCGTCTCCGGCCTGGTCGGCGACCTGCCGTGGGACAAGCTCGTCGGCGACCTGTCGGGCGGGCAGCGGCGCCGCGTCGCGCTGGCCGCGCTGCTCGCCGGGGACGACGACGTCCTCATGCTCGACGAGCCGACCAACCACCTGGACGTCGAGGCCGTCACCTGGCTGGCCCGGCACCTGAACCGGCGGTGGTCGTCCAACGCCGGCGGGCTGCTGGTCGTCACCCACGACCGGTGGTTCCTCGACGAGGTGTGCACCGCGACCTGGGAGGTGCACGACGGGATCGTCGAGCCCTTCGAGGGCGGGTACGCCGCCTACGTGCTGCAGCGGGTGGAGCGTGACCGGATGGCCGCGGCCACCGAGGCGAAGCGGCAGAACCTCATGCGCAAGGAGCTCGCGTGGCTGCGCCGCGGAGCGCCCGCGCGCACCTCCAAGCCCAAGTTCCGGATCGAGGCCGCGAACCAGCTCATCGAGGACGAGCCCCCGGTGCGCAACCCCGTCGAGCTGTCGCGGATGGCCACGGCGCGGCTCGGCAAGGACGTCGTCGACATCGAGGACGTCTCCGTCGCCTACGGCGACCACCAGGTGCTGCGGGACGTCACCTGGCGGATCGCGCCCGGCGAGCGCACCGGCGTGCTCGGCGTGAACGGCGCCGGCAAGTCCACGCTGCTCGGCCTGGTGACCGGCGCCGTCACCGCCACCAGCGGGCGGGTCAAGCGGGGCAAGACCATCAAGGTCGCCACCCTGACCCAGGAGCTCGCCGAGCTCGCCGACATCGCCGACCAGCGGGTCACCGACGTGATCGCCCGGTACCGCACCTCCTACGTGGCCGGCGGCAAGGAGATGACGCCCGGCCAGCTGCTGGAGCGCCTCGGGTTCACCGCCGTGCAGCTGCAGACCCCGGTCAAGGACCTCTCCGGCGGCCAGCGCCGCCGGCTGCAGCTGCTGCTGATCCTGCTCGAGGAGCCGAACGTGCTGGTGCTGGACGAGCCGTCCAACGACCTCGACACCGACATGCTCGCCGCGATGGAGGACCTGCTCG
>JAPSIJ010000594.1 GCA_031178805.1 Cellulomonas sp.
GTCGTGCTGCTGCACGGCTTCCCGCAGACGCACCTGATGTGGCGGCACGTCGCCGCCGACCTCGCCCGGGAGCACACGGTCATCTGCCCCGACCTGCGCGGCTACGGCGCCTCCGACAAGCCGGCGGCGACGGGACCCGGCACGTACGCCAAGCGCACGCTGGCGGCGGACGTCGTGGCGCTCGCCCGCGCGCTGGGGCACGAGCGGTTCGCCGTGGTCGGCCACGACCGCGGGGCGCACGTGGCGTTCCGCGCGGGGCTGGACCACCCGGACGCCGTCACGCACGCCGCGTTCCTCGACGTGCTGCCCACCCTGGAGAGCTGGGAGGTGCTGCACGGCCGGTCGGCGGCCGTCGCCTGGCACCTGTACCTGATGGCGCAGCCGCCGGGGCTGCCCGAGGCGATGATCGCCGCCACCGCGGACGCGTTCTTCGGGCACTTCCTGGACGCGTGGGCCGACGCCGGCGCGCCGCTGCCGGACGACGTCCGCGCCGAGTACCTGCGCGCGTCCGCGGCCGCCGTGCCGTCCATCGTGGCCGACTACCGGGCCCTGGCCGGCGTGGACATGGAGCACGACGCGGCGGACCGCGCGGCCGGTGCGGTGCTGCGCATGCCGGTCGCCGTGCTGCAGCAGGACTGGGGTGGCGCGCTGGGCTTCGACGCGGCCGCGCTGTGGGGCGCGTGGGCGCCGGACCTGGTGCACCGGACCACCACCGCGGGACACTTCGTGGCCGAGACGGCCCCGGGGGAGGTGGCCGCGCTGGTCCGGGACCTGCTGGCGCGCTGACCCCGCGCCCACGGCGCGCGCGCCCGGGACGTGCCGGCCCGGGCCCGGCCGCCGGGGACGGCACGCGTTCCCCGCGCGCCCGGGCCCGCCCTCTCCTAGCGTCGGTGGCGCGCACCGCGCGAGGACGCGACCGACTTCCCGAGGAGCTGAGCCATGTCCATGACCGAGCCGTTCCAGCCGCACCCCGACCACCGCGAGGAGATCGCCGCCGCCGACCCCGGCGCCGGCGCCCCGGAGCCGGCCCCCGGCTTCGGCATCGGGGGCGAGGACCCCGACGTGACGGAGGGCGCCGACGAGGCGGAGACCGGGGTGCGCGACCACAGCACGCCGTTCCGCACCCCCGAGGGCACCTCCGCGCCCCGCGAGCGCATCGAGCAGGACTCCCCGCCGGAGTGAGCCCCGCCCCGGGTGGGGCACCGACGGCGCCGTCCCGGGACCCCGGGGCGGCGCCGTCGCCGTGCCAGGCGCCTGCCCGGCGCCTGCCCGGGGCCTGCCCGGCGCCGGCCGCGCGTCAGGGGCGGCGCCAGTCGTCCTGCTGCAGGGACGACCCCGCCATCGGGCCCATGGTGAGCATCCCGCCGTCGACCACCCACGACGCGCCGGTCGTGTAGCCGCCGTCCGCCGAGCACAGCAGCTCCACCACGGCCGCGATCTCGCGGGCGTCGCCGGGCCGGCGCAGCGGGATGCCGGGCCGCTCGTGGCCCTGCTGCACGGACTCGTCCTCCTGGCCGGTCATCGGCGTGGCGATCTCGCCGGGCGCCACCGCGTTCACCGTGATGCCGTGCTCCGCGAGCTCGATGGCCGCGACCTTGACCAGGAGCCCGAGCCCGCCCTTGGCGGCGCAGTAGGGCGCCGCACCGACCTTCGGGGCGTGCTCGTGCACGCTGGTGATCGCGACGATGCTGCCGCCCTGCCCGCCCCGGACCAGGTGCCGGGCGGACTGCTGCAGGCAGAGGAACGCGCCGTCCAGGTCCACGGACAGCA
>JAPSIJ010000595.1 GCA_031178805.1 Cellulomonas sp.
GTCGGGCGGCGCGTCGGGCGGCGCGTCCGGCGAGACGACGGCCCCGGCGGCGGCTCCCGCCGACGCCTGACCCCGGCAGCGCACGGAACGGCCCGGTCGGGACTCCCGACCGGGCCGTCCCCGCGTCAGAGCTGCCGCGCGAACGCCAGCACGGCGTCGGCGAGCAGCTGCACCGCGATCGCGGCGAGCAGCAGACCGGCGATGCGGCTGACCAGCATCGTGCCGGAGTCCTTGAGCACGCGGTGGATCGCGTTCGCGAAGCGCATCGACAGCCACAGGCACACGTGCACGAGCACGACGGCGAGCGCGATGGCCACCCACTGCGGCGGCTCGCTCGCCTGCTGCACGAGGACCATCGTCGCGACGATCGCGCCGGGCCCGGCGAGCAGCGGCGTGCCCAGCGGCACGAGCGCGACGTTGCCCTGCGTGGCGAGGTCGGACTCGGAGCCGTCCATCTTGCCGGTGAGCAGCTCCATCGCCACGAGCAGCAGGAGCAGGCCGCCGGCTGCCTGGAGCGCGGACACCGACACGTGCAGGTAGTCGAGCAGCGACTGCCCGAGCAGCGCGAAGCCGACGATCACGCCGAACGCGACGAGGATCGCCTGCCGCGCCGCGCGTGCCCGCTGCTGCCGCGTCATCGAGCCCGTGAGCGCGAGGAAGATCGGGACCGTGCCCGGTGGGTCCATGATGACGAACAGCGTCACGAACGCCGAGATGAACAGCTGTACGTCGAGCACGCCGCTCACGCGGCCACCACCTCCGTCGTCCCCTGCTCCGCGATCGCCGCGAGCACCTGCGGGTCGGTGAGATTCTCCCCCAGCCGGTTGGCCTTCCCCGCCCCGTGGTAGTCGCTCGAGCCGGTGACGAGCAGGTCCAGCCGGGCGGCGACCGCCGCCAGCCGCGCGCGCTGCGCGGGCGTGTGGTCCCGGTGGTGCACCTCGACACCCGCGAGCCCGGCCTCCGCGAGCTGGTCGAAGACCCGCTCGGGCACGACCCGCCCGCGCGCGTCGGCGGCGGGGTGGGCGAACACGGGCACGCCGCCGGCGGCGCGGATCGCCGCGACGGCGTCGGGCGCCTCGGGGGCGTAGTGGTCGACGTGGTACGGGCCCCCGGACGCGAGCAGGTGCGCGAAGGCGGCGTCCCGGTCGGGCACGACGCCGCGCGCGACGAGGGCGTCGGCGATGTGCGGGCGTCCCACGACGACGGCGTCGCGGGCCTGCTCGAGCACGTCCGCCCACGTGATGGGGACGTCCCGCGCGAGCAGCTCGACGATGCGCTCCGCCCGGTGCACGCGCGACTGGCGCGCCCGCGCCAGCTCGTCGGCGAGCGCAGGGTGTGCCGGGTCCTGCAGGTAGCAGAGCAGGTGGACGCTGATCCCCCGCCAGCGGGCCGACACCTCGGTGCCGCGCACGAGGCCGACCCGGAGGGCGCGCGCGGCCGCCGCCGCCTCGTCCCAGCCGGCGGTCGTGTCGTGGTCGGTCAGGGCGACGACGTCCAGCCCGGCGGCGCGCGCGGACGCGACGACGTCGGCGGGGCGCTCGGTGCCGTCGGACGCGGACGAGTGCGTGTGGAGGTCGATGCGCACCGGGGCACCGTAGCGCCGGGCGCCGACGTCGCCGTGCCCGCCCGCTCCCGACGAGGGCGCGGCACGGTGCAGACTGGTCGGGTGGACGCCGACGACGTGACCCCGCAGACGCTGACCCCCGAGACGCCCGTGCCCGCGTCCGCGGACGAGCAGGAGCTGGCCGAGCGCAACGCCAACCGCTCC
>JAPSIJ010000596.1 GCA_031178805.1 Cellulomonas sp.
GCGCGCTCAGCTGAGGAAGGAGTGGTCGGCGTCGGGGAACTGCCCGCCGCGGACCTCGGCGGCGTAGGCGCGGGCGGCCTCGCCGAGCAGGGCGCCGACCGCGGCGAACTGCTTGGCGAACCGCGGGGACCAGTCGCTCATCCCCGCCATGTCGGTCCACACCAGCACCTGGCCGTCGCACTCGGCGCCCGCGCCGATGCCGATGGTCGGCACGTGCAGGATCTCGGTGACCCGCGCGGCGACGGGCGCCGGCACCATCTCCAGGACGACCGCGACGGCACCGGCCTCCTGCAGGGCCAGGGCGTCCTCGGCCAGCCGCTCGGCGGCCTCGTCGCCGCGGCCCTGCACCCGGTGCCCGCCGAGCACGTGCTCCGACTGCGGCGTGAAGCCGAGGTGCCCGACGACCGGGATGCCGGCGTCGGTCAGCGCGCGCACCTGCGGGGCGACGCGGACGCCGCCCTCGAACTTCACCGCGTGGGCGCCGGCCTCCTTGAGGTAGCGGGTCGCGGTGGCCAGCGCCTGCGCCGGGCCGGACTCGTAGGAGCCGAACGGCAGGTCCGCCACCACGAGCGCGCGCCGGGCCGCCCGGACGACCGCGCGGGTCGGCGGGATCATCTCGTCCACGGTCACCGGGATGGGGGAGGCGTGCCCGAGCATCGTGTTGCCGATGGAGTCGCCGACGAGCAGCAGGTCGATGCCCGCCTCGTCGAAGATCCGCGCGACGGCGAAGTCGTACGCCGTGAGCATCGTCAGCTTCTCGCCGCGCTGCTTCGCCTCCGCGAGGTGGTGCACCCGCACGCGGCGCACCGGGGCGGGGGAGCCGGGGACCTGCTCGGACATCAGTGCTGCTCCACTCGGGTCGTGGTCGGGCCGGTCGCGCGCTCGGTGGCCTCCGCCGAGGCGGTGCTCGCCACGGGCTCGCGCCAGCGCGTGGTGATCGGCAGCCTACGGTCCCGGCCGAACGCCAGGGCCGTCACCTTGGGGCCGAGCGGGTACTGGCGGCGCTTCCACTCGGCGCGGTCCACCAGGGACAGCACCTTGTCCACGATCTCGGGGTCGAACCCGCGCTCGAGCAGCTCCGCGCGGCCCTCGGCGTGCTCGACGTAGGCGTCCAGCACCTGGTCCAGCAGGTCGTACGGCGGCAAGGAGTCCTGGTCGACCTGGCCGGGGCGCAGCTCGGCGGACGGCGGCTTGGTGATCGAGTTCTCCGGGATCGGCGGCACCTCGCCGGCGTCCACCGCGTGGTTGTTCCGCCAGCGGGCGAGCGCCCACACCCGGGACTTGTCCACGTCCTTCAGCGGGGCGTACCCGCCGACGGCGTCGCCGTAGATCGTCGAGTAGCCGACCGCGAGCTCGGTCTTGTTGCCGGTGGCCAGCACCAGGTGGCCCTCGGCGTTGGACAGCGCCATCACGATCACGCCGCGCACCCGCGCCTGCAGGTTCTCGGCCGCGACGCCCTCGAGCGCCATCTCGCCCTCGAACGCGTCCACCATCGGCTTGATGGCCTGGACGCGGTAGTCCGCGCCGATCCGCCGCGCGAGGTCGGCGGCGTCGTCCTGGCTGTGGTCCGAGGACCACCGGGACGGCATGGAGACGCCGACGACGTTCCGGCCGCCGATGGCGTCCGCCGCGATGGCCGCGACCAGCGCGGAGTCGATGCCGCCGGACAGGCCGAACACCACGCTGCGGAAGCCGTTCTTGCGCACGTACCCGGCGACGCCGGTGACCAGCGCCCGGTAGATCTCCTCGTCCGGGTCCAGCGGCGG
>JAPSIJ010000597.1 GCA_031178805.1 Cellulomonas sp.
CGTTCGAGCAGGCGCTGGCCGGGCTCGGCATCGGGTACGTGCTGCGCGGCGGCGAGCGGTTCTTCGCCCGCAAGGAGGTCCGCGACGCGATCGTCCGGCTGCGCGGCGCCGCCGTGGCCGCCGACCCGGACGTGCCGATGACCGAGACGGTCCGGGACGCGCTGCGCTCCGCCGGCTGGTCGGACGAGCCGCCGGCCGCCCGCGGCGCTGCCCGGGAGCGGTGGGACACCCTGCACGCGCTGGTCGCGCTCGCCGACGACCTCGCGGCGGCGGCGGAGCGGGACGGCCGCACCGCCACGGTCGGCGACCTGGTGGCCGACCTGGACGAGCGCGCCGCGGTGCAGCACGCCCCCACCGTCGAGGGCGTCACGCTGGCGTCGCTGCACGCCGCGAAGGGCCTCGAGTGGGACGCGGTGTTCCTGTGCGGGCTGAGCGAGGGGCTGGTGCCGTGGTCCTCCGCGGACACGGCCGCCGACCTCGCCGAGGAGCGGCGGCTGCTGTACGTCGGGATCACCCGCGCCCGGCAGCACCTGGAGCTGTCCTACGGCCGGTCGCGCACCCCGGGCGGCCGGGCGACCCGGCGGCGCTCGCGGTTCCTCGACGGGCTGTGGCCGCAGGAGGGGCGGGCCCGGTTCGGGGACGGCCGCCCCCGCGCGGTGCCGCGCCTGACCGGCGAGGTCGACGCCGAGCTGCTCGCCGCGCTGCACGCCTGGCGGGCCGACCTGGCGCGGCGGACGGCCAAGCCGACCTACACGGTGCTCGGCGACGCCACCCTGTCCGCGATCGCGGAGCTGCGCCCGTCCTCCGTGCCGGAGCTGGCGCGGGTGCAGGGCATCGGGCCGGCCAAGATCGACCGGTACGGACCGGACCTGCTCGCCCTGGTCGCGGGGCGCCGGCCGGCCGCGGACGCCGCCCCGGACGAGGGCCCCGGGAGGGCCGTCGCGAACTCGTCGGAAATTCGTCGGTAATTCGGTTGTGCGGCCCGCCCGGGCCCCTCTACGGTGAACGAGTCCTGATGGGAGAGGCCCCGCCGCGTCACGCCGCGGGCCCGCACGAGGAGGAGGTGAGTGCTGTGAAGAACATGAAGAACCTGACGAACGAGCTCGGCTTCGGCGCCGTCGCGCGGCCGTCCCACGCATTCACCTCCGGCGTGTTCCAGGGGACCGCTGTGCCCTCTGCCGTCCGCGGCACCGGGATCCTCCCCGGCTACGGCGGCACCGGTCTCCGGCTGCGCGCACGCGATCTGTGGATCGCACCCGACTCCGTCCCAGGGGGTCCGGTCATCTGAGTCGATGACCTGACCCACCAGGCCGCGGAGTCCACCGGATTCCGCGGCTTTCGTCATCTCCCGGCCTGATGCCGGCAGGTGGGCGAGGCAGCGGATCCACCGCCACTCGCTCAACCCGCAAGTCATCAGGAGGACACCGTGCGGCTCACGACGCTGCTCGACACGGTCAACCAGGGCGGATCCGGCCCGTGGCCGCCCACCGAGACGACGGTCGCCGACGTGCAGTTCGACGCCCTCGTCGCCGGCCTCATCCCGTGCCGCTCGAACGACCCCGAGCTGTGGTTCGCCGAGCGCACCGCCGAGGTCGAGCAGGCCAAGGCGCTGTGCCGCACCTGCCCGCTGATCGAGGGCTGCCTCGCCGGCGCCCTCGAGCGCGAGGAGCCCTGGGGCGTGTGGGGCGGCGAGGTGTTCGTCGGCGGTCAGGTCGTCGCGGTCAAGCGCGGCCGTGGCCGGCCGCGGAAGAACCCGGCGCCCGTGG
>JAPSIJ010000598.1 GCA_031178805.1 Cellulomonas sp.
GGCTCGCCCCGTTCGACGCCTCGCTGACCGACCGCTCCCTGGAGACCGCGCTGATCGCGGTGCAGGGCCCGCGGGCGGCGGAGATCGTCACCGGCCTCACGGCGCCCGGGCAGGTGGACGCCGTGCGTGACGTCCGGTACTACGCGGCCGTCCCGGCGACGGTCGGCGGCGTCGAGGCGCTGGTCGCGCGCACCGGGTACACCGGCGAGGACGGCTTCGAGCTGTTCGTGCCGGCCGCCGCCGCGCCCGGGCTGTGGCGCACGCTGCTCCGCGCCGGCGAGCCGCTCGGCCTGGTGCCCGCTGGACTGTCCGCGCGGGACAGCCTGCGGCTCGAGGCCGGCATGCCGCTGTACGGCAACGAGCTCGACACCACCACGGCCCCGCACGACGCCGGCCTCGGCCGCGTCGTGCGCCTGGACAAGACGACCGCCGACGGGGAGCCGGTGCCGTTCGTCGGCCGCGAGGCCCTGGCCGCGCGGGCGCACGCCACGCCCTCCCGGGTGCTGGTCGGGCTGGTCGGCTCCGGCCGGCGCGCCGCCCGGCACGGGTACGCCGTGGTCGCGAGCACGGCCGACGACGCCCCGTCGGTCGGCCTCGTCACCTCGGGCGCGCCGTCGCCCACGCTCGGCACGCCGATCGCGATGGCGTACGTGACCCCCGAGGTCAGCGCGGTGGGCACCGAGCTCGCCGTCGACGTGCGCGGCCGCCGCGAGCCGGTCCGCGTGGTCGCGCTGCCCTTCTACCGGCGCGCCTGACCCGCGGCGCCCCCCGACCCCCCACCCCGAACGGAAGAGACCCATGAGCGACGTCCCCACCCACCTGCAGTACACCGCCGAGCACGAGTGGATCGACGGGGCGGCCCCGGCCACGGTCGGCATCACCCGGAACGCCGCGGACGCCCTCGGCGACATCGTCTACCTCGAGCTGCCCACCGTCGGCAGCGAGGTGACCGCCGGCGCGGTGATCGGCGAGGTCGAGTCGACCAAGTCGGTGTCCGAGCTGTTCTCCCCGGTGTCCGGCACCGTCGTGGAGGTCAACCAGGAGGCCGTGGACGAGCCGAGCGTGGTCAACCGCGAGCCGTACGGCGCCGGCTGGCTGTTCCGCGTGGACGTCACGAGCACCGGCGAGCTGCTCTCCGCCGAGGAGTACGCGGCCCGGATCACGGACTGAGACGGACCCGCACGGGCACTAGCCCGTTCGGGTGGTTCTGGGGCGCGCGGCGGGAGATCGCTTGCCGGAGCATGACCAGGGCGTTCGGCGGTACCACACCCCCGGTTCGCGCGTCATCGTCCGCCGCGCCCCCGGAGCGGGTGAGATCCAACTGCGATGGCGGCGGCCACACTTGCCGATCACACGGTCATAGGCCGCCGGACACCCCCAGCAGCCGGTACCTCGTCACTCGCACACCGGAGGACAGCATGGCCACCCTGGAGATCGCACCCACCGCGTCCCCCAGCATCCTCGGCGAGCCGCTCACCACGCGTGAGCGGGTCGTGCTCGCCGAGCTCGCGGAGGACGTCACGCTCGAGGACATCGCGCGCCGGCTCTTCGTCACGCGCAACACCGTCAAGTCGCAGGTCCGCTCCGTCTACCGCAAGATCGGCGTCTCGACCCGCGCCGAGGCCGTCGCCTGGGCGAAGGCTGCCGGCATCCGCTGAGCCGCCCGCGTCGCGGCCGGGGCCCGCACCCCGGACGCGTCGTCCGCACCACGCACGACCGCACCGCCGCACGACGCACGACCGCACCGCCG
>JAPSIJ010000599.1 GCA_031178805.1 Cellulomonas sp.
CCGGACAGGGCCCGGCGCACGCCGTAGCTGAAGGCGGCGACCTTGATCATCGGGCCGCCGACCGTCGCGGCGAACAGCGAGGTCAGCGCGGAGGCGTTCTGGGTGATCTGCGCGGCGGACGTCGTGATCGCGTCCACGCGCTCGAGCTGGGTGTTGGTCGAGGACACCGTCGTGGCCGCCTCGTCCAGGATCGGCACGGTGTGCTCGGTGATCTCGCGCACCGACGTGCGGGTCTCGTCCAGCACACGCCCCAGCTTCACCAGCGGCACGGCGAGCGCGCCCACCAGCAGCACGAAGGCGATGGCGGCGATCAGCCCCGCGATGTCTCCCAGCATGACCAGCCCTCTCGCTCGTGTCGGCGCGTCCGACGTCCCCCGAACCCTACCGGGCGACCCGCGGTCCCCCGGCGTCGTCCCCAGGTCAGGCGGCCCGCGGGCCGCAGAACGCCGCGACGCCCCGGCACGCGCCCTGACGGGCGGTGCGGGGGCGTCGCGGTCGCGTCCGCAGGATCAGCGGGCGTAGTACTCGACGACCAGCTGGACCTCGCAGGTCACGGGGACCTCGGCGCGCTTCGGGCGGCGGACCAGCTGCGCGCTCAGCTTCTCGAGCTGCACGTCCAGGTAGCCCGGGACGGCCGGCAGCACGTCGCGGTGGGCGCCGGCGGCGGCCACCTGGAACGGCACGGTGGTCTGGCTCTTCGGCTTGATCTGCAGGGTCTGGCCCTCCTTCACGCGGAAGGACGGACGGTCCACGATCTTGCCGTCGACCAGCACGTGGCGGTGCACGACGACCTGGCGGGCCTGCAGGATGGTGCGGGCGAAGCCGGCGCGGAGCACCAGCGCGTCCAGGCGGGTCTCCAGGTCCTCGACCAGGGCCTCACCGGTCAGGCCCGGGGCCTTGCGGGCGTCCTCGTAGGCGCGGGCGAGCTGCTTCTCGCGCAGCGCGTACTGGGCGCGCAGGCGCTGCTTCTCGCGCAGACGCACCGCGTAGTCGGACTCGGTCCGGCGACGGGCGCGGCCGTGCTCGCCGGGCGGGTAGGGGCGCTTCTCGAAGTGCTTGACGGCCTTGGGCGTCAGCGCGAGGCCGAGGGCGCGGGAGAGGCGCACCTGGCGACGAGCGCGGGTCACGTTGCTCACAGCAGAGTCTTCCTGTCGTTCGTTACGGCACACCCGTCCCCGGTCGACACCGGGGTGGGCGTGGGGCCGACCGTCGTGCGCCGGGTGGCGCGGCTAGGACCCCAGGGGGTCGTCCTGGTGGGGACGACCGGTCAACTCTACCGGGCGCGGGGCCGATCGCCTAACCCGCGTCGGGCGGGGGCGCCTGGTCCAGCACCGCGCGGATCCGCCCGAGCCGCTCCGTGACCTGCCGCTCGAACCCCCGGTCCGTCGGCGCGTAGTACCGGCTGCCCAGCAGCTCGTCCGGCAGGTACTGCTGCGGCGCGATCCCGTGCGGCTCGTCGTGCGCGTACCGGTAGCCCTTGCCGTGGCCGAGCTGCTTCGCCCCCGCGTAGTGCGCGTCGCGCAGGTGGGCCGGCACCGAGCCGAGCCGGCCGGCCCGCACGTCGGCCAGCGCCGCGTCGATCGCGAGGTAGGCGGCGTTCGACTTCGGGGCCGTCGCCAGGTGCACCACCGCCTCGGCCAGGATGATGCGCGCCTCCGGCATGCCGATCAGCGCCACCGCCTGCGCGGCCGCGACCGCCGTCTGCAGCGCGCTGGGGTCCGCCATGCCCACGTCCTCGGACGCGGAGAT
>JAPSIJ010000087.1 GCA_031178805.1 Cellulomonas sp.
GCGGTCTCGACGTCCGCCGACGGGATCGCCCGGCCGTCGACCACCGCGGCCGCGCCCGGCTGCCCGCCGCCGCAGGCCGCGAGCGCCGCGGCCACGGCGAGCGCGCCCGCCGCCCCGCGCGCCGCTCGTCCGGTCGTTCGTCGCGTCGTCATCGCACGCCCACCTGGCCCTTCGTCGCTCCGTCGCCCGACCGGGCCCATCGTAGGGGCCCGGCCGGGCGGCGGGCGGGGACGTCGGGCGGTCAGCGCGCCGCGGTGCCGACCCCGGCGGCGGCCGAGACGTCGCCGAGCACGACGGCGTCGATCAGCTCGCGGCACCAGGCCAGGATCGCCTCGCCGTGCAGCGGCTTGCCGCCGATCCGCGCGGTGGTCGGGAACGGCACCAGCACGGTGCGCAGCGCCGGCTTGAGCACCGAGCCCGGGTACAGCCGCTTGAGCCGGAGCTGCGCCGACTCGGGCAGGTCGACCGGCGCGAACCGGACGAACTTGCCCTGCGCGGTGACGTCGGTGAGCCCGGCGGTGCGGGCGTGCAGCCGGAACCGGGCGACGGCGAACAGGTTCGTCACCGGCTCCGGGACCGGTCCGTACCGGTCGACGAGCTCGGCCGCGATCTCCTCGAGCGTCTGCTCGTCCGCCGCGGCGGCGAGCTTGCGGTACGCCTCCAGCCGCAGCCGCTCGTGCGCGATGTAGTCGTGCGGGATGTGCGCGTCCACGGGCAGCTCGACGGTCACGTCGGGCAGCTCCTCCGGCTGCTCGCCGCGGTAGGACGCGACGGCCTCGCCGACCATCCGGATGTAGAGGTCGAAGCCGACGCCCTCGATGTGCCCGGACTGCTCGCCGCCGAGCATGTTGCCGGCGCCGCGGATCTCCAGGTCCTTCATCGCGACGGCCATGCCGGCACCGAGGTCGGTGTTGGCGGCGATGGTCTGCAGCCGGTCGTGCGCCGTCTCGGTGAGCGGCTTCTCCGGCGGGTACAGGAAGTACGCGTACGCCCGCTCCCGGCCGCGGCCGACCCGCCCGCGCAGCTGGTGCAGCTGGGACAGGCCGAGCCGGTCGGCGCGCTCCAGGATCAGGGTGTTGGCGTTGGAGATGTCCAGGCCGGTCTCCACGATGGTCGTGCAGACCAGGACGTCGAACCGCTTCTCCCAGAAGTCGACGATCACCTGCTCCAGCTGGTGCTCGTTCATCTTGCCGTGGGCGACGGCGATCCGGGCCTCGGGCACCAGCTCGTTCAGCCGGGCCGCGGTGCGCTCGATCGACTCGACCTTGTTGTGCACGTAGAACACCTGGCCCTCGCGGAGCAGCTCGCGGCGGATGGCCGCGGAGATCTGCTTCTCCTCCCACGCGCCGACGAACGTCAGCACCGGGTGCCGCTCCTCAGGCGGGGTGGCGAGCGTGGACATCTCGCGGATGCCGGTGACCGCCATCTCCAGGGTGCGCGGGATCGGGGTCGCGGACATCGCCAGCACGTCGACGTTGGTGCGCAGCGCCTTGAGCGTCTCCTTGTGCTCGACGCCGAACCGCTGCTCCTCGTCGATGATCACCAGGCCGAGGTCCTTGAACCGGACCTCGCCGGTGATCAGCCGGTGGGTGCCGATGACGACGTCCACGCTGCCGTCCTTGAGGCCGTCGACCACGGCCTCGGACTCGGCCCTGGTGTTGAACCGGGACAGCGCCTTGACGGTCACCGGGAAGCCCGCGTACCGCTCGGTGAACGTGTCCAGGTGCTGCTGCACCAGCAGCGTCGTGGGCACCAGCACGGCGACCTGCTTGCCGTCCTGCACGGCCTTGAACGCCGCGCGCACGGCGATCTCGGTCTTGCCGTAGCCGACGTCGCCGCAGACCAGGCGGTCCATCGGGACCGGCTTCTCCATGTCGCGCTTCACCTCGTCGATCGTGGCGAGCTGGTCGGGAGTCTCCACGTAGGCGAAGGCGTCCTCGAGCTCGCGCTGCCACGGGGTGTCCGGCGAGAAGGCGTGCCCGCTCGTGGCCATCCGGGCGCTGTACAGCCGGATGAGCTCGCCGGCGATCTCCTTGACCGCCTTGCGGGCCCGGCCCTTGGTCTTGGCCCAGTCCGCGCCGCCCATCTTGTTCAGGCTGGGCGCCTCGCCGCCGACGTACTTGGTCACCTGGTCGAGCTGGTCCGTGGGCACGAACAGCCGGTCGCCCGGCTGGCCGCGCTTGGACGAGGCGTACTCGATGACCATGTACTCGCGCGTCGCGGCCGCCGCGCCGGAGCCGACGGTCCGCGAGATCAGCTCGACGAACCGGCCGACGCCGTGCTGCTCGTGCACGACGAAGTCGCCGGGGCGCAGCTGCAGCGGGTCGACGACGTTCCGCCGCCGGCTGGGCATCTTGCGCATGTCGCGCGTCGAGGACCCGGGCCGGCCGGTGAGGTCGGTCTCGGAGAAGACCGCGAGCCGCAGCCCCTCGGCCACGAACCCCGGGCCGACCTGGGCCGGCGTGACCAGCACGACGCCGCCCTCGGGCTCGCCCTCCAGCGCGCCGACCAGCCGGGCCGGCACGTCGGCGGCCCGCAGCTGCTCGGTCATCCGCTGCGCGGGGCCGTGCCCCTCGGTGGCCAGCACCAGCCGCCAGCCGTCCTGCTGCAGGCGGCGCACGTCGGCGACCGCCCGGTCCACCTCGCCGCGGTACCGCTCGACCTCGCGCGCGGCCACGACGAGCGTCTCGACGCCCTCGCCCACCCGCACGTCGTCCGCGTCGGCGGTGCCCTCGGCGGCGTCGGCGTCCAGGGTGAACGGGCTCAGCGTCCACCAGCCCAGCCCGCGCACGGCGGCGAGGGCGCGGACCTCGGCGAACGACGCGAACGACGCGGCGGACAGGTCCAGCGGGGTGGCGGCGCCGGCGGCGGCCGACGTCCAGGCCGCCTGCAGGAACTCCTCGGTGGTGGCGACCAGGTCGTGCGCGCGGCGGCGCACCCGCTCGGGGTCGGCCAGCACCAGCAGCGCGTCGTCCGGCACCAGGTCGAGCACGGGCACCATCCGCTCGACGAGGGCGGGCGCGAGCGACTCCATGCCCTCGACGGCGATGCCCTGGGCGAGCTTGTCCAGCATGTCGACGGCGCCCGGCAGGCGCTCGACCAGCGCGGCGGCCCGCTCCCGGACGGCGTCGGTCAGCAGGATCTCCCGGCAGGGCGGGGCCCACAGGCCGTGCCCGGCGACCTCGAGGCTGCGCTGGTCGGCGACGGAGAACCAGCGGATCTCCTCGACGTCCTCGCCCCAGAACTCGATCCGCAGCGGGTGGTCCTCGGTCGGCGGGAAGACGTCGAGGATGCCGCCGCGGACGGCGAACTCGCCGCGCCGCTCGACCATGTCGACCCGGCTGTACGCCGCGGCGACCAGGCGCTCGGCCACGTCGGACAGGTCCGCCCGGTCGCCCACGTCGAGGGCGACCGGCTCCAGGTCGCCCAGGCCCGCGACGACCGGCTGCAGCAGCGCCCGCACCGGCATGACCAGCACCCGGATCGGGCCGGTGTGCCCGGCGCGCGGGTCGGGGTGCGCGAGGCGGCGGAACACGGCGAGCCGCCGGGCGACGGTGTCGCTGCGCGGGGACAGCCGCTCGTGCGGCAGCGTCTCCCAGGACGGCAGCACCGCGACGTCGTCGTCGGGCAGGTAGCAGCGCAGGGCGGCGGCGGTCTCGTCGGCGTCCCGGCCGGTGGCGGTCACGACGACGAGCGGGCGGCCCGGGCGGCGGGCGGCGCCGTCCCCGTCCGCGGCACCCGGCGCGGGCGCGGCGCCGGCGAGGGCGGCGAGCAGCGGCGGCCGGATGCCGGCCGGGCCGACGACGTCGACCTCGCCCCGCGCGGGGACCTGGGCGACGGCGCGCGCGACCGCCGGGTCGGCGAGCAGGACGGGGAGCAGACCGGCGACGTTCATGGGTTCCTTCCGCACGCGAGCGCGAGCGCACAGCACGAGAACCCCGGATCCAGGGGATCCGGGGTGGGGACTCCACTGTACGTACGCCCACCGACACACTCACCCCGGGGCGGGGCATCCGGGCGATCCTGCGCGGTCACTCTTGACACGTTCTGCACCGTTTGTCCTAATTTGCCCACGGCGCGACGCGCGCGGGGGCGCCCGCACGCGGCACAGCCGGAGCGGCCGGGACCGGCCGACGACCGCCGACGACGACGACCCGAGGGGGCCACGTGCCGGGATCCGCGCTCCGCGCCGGGGCGGCCTCGCCCGCGCCCGCCACCCCCGCACCGTCGGCGGCGTCGACGCTGCCCGTGCTGTGGAGCCTCAACGGGTTGCGCGCCGCGGGCGCGCTGCTGGTGATGCTCTACCACGTCAACTCCTGGAACCTGCAGGTGGTGCGCGGGTCGAGCGCCTTCTACACCGGCGTCGGGCTGTTCTTCGTGCTCTCCGGGTTCGTGCTGACCTGGACGGCGCGGCCCGGGACCACGGTCGGCGCGTTCCACGTCCGCCGGCTGGCCCGGATCGTGCCGAACCACCTGGTCGCCTACGGGCTGGGGCTCGTGGTCACGGTGCTCGTGGTGGGCACGCAGGTGGACCTCGGCACCGCGCTCGCCGGGGTGTTCCTCGTGCAGTCCTGGTCGCCCGACTCCGACGTGGTGTTCGCGGTGAACGGCGTCACGTGGTCGCTGTCCTGCGAGATCGCGTTCTACGCCGTGTTCCCGTTCCTGCTGTGGGGGCTGCGCCGGCTGCGCGCGCGGACCCGCGTGCTGGTCGTCGGCACCGCGCTCGCCGTGCCGCCCGTGATCGGGCTGGTGTGGCCGACCCTGATCCCGCTGCTGTTCCACCTGCCGGTGAGCCGCCTGCCCGAGTTCGCGCTCGGCATGGTCACCGCGCTCGCCGTCCAGGAGGGCTGGCACCCGCGCCTGCCCGCGCCGGTGCTCCTCGCCGTCCTCGCGGCCGGCATCCTCGGCGCCGCCGCGGTCGACGTCTACCCGACGGCCCTGACGGCCGCGCTGGCGGCGATCTTCGCGCCGCTGGCCGCCCGGTGCGCCTGGGGCGACATCGACGGCCGCAACGCCTGGGCGCGCCACCCGGTCGTGATGCTCGGCGGCGCCCTGTCCTTCTCCTTCTACCTGCTGCACGAGCTGGTGATCCGCGCCCTGCTGGTCACGCCGCTGCGCGGGCCGGTGGCGACCCTGGTGGTGCTGGTGGTGAGCACCGCGCTGGCGTTCGGGCTCTGGCGCGGCGTCGAGCTGCCCGCGCGGGCCGCCGTGCTGGCGGCGGCCGGGCAGCCCGCCCCGCGGCTCGGCGCCGTGCAGCACACCGCGTCGCGCCGCCCCCGGCACAGCCGGCCGCGGTCGGTGGCGTGGTCGTTCCCCGTGCCCCCGGTGGGCGTCCCGGCCCGCGCCGCGGCGCCCGCGACGACGCCGGCACCCGCCCCTGCCGCCGCGCCCGCCCCGGTCCCGAGCCTCGTGCAGGCCGCCGCGGTCGCCCAGGCGGTGGCCGTCACCCAGGCGGTCGCGGTGGCGGCGGGGGCGCCGGCGCACGCGCCCGGGCCCGGGGCGTCCTGGGCCCCGCCGCAGCCGCCGCCGGAGGCCGGCCCCGGCGGGGACGACCGGCCGCGCTCCTGGGCCCCGCCTGCGCCACCCGCCTCGCGGGCGACGATCCTGGCCGCGCTGCGCCGCTGACCCGGCGGGACGTCCGGCGGGTCGCCGGACGCCGGGCCGTCAGGACGCCGTGGTGCCGTGCACCCGCGTGGCCACCGGCGTGCCGCTCCGGGCGTCCGCGCCCCGGGACCGGCCCGGGGACCAGAACTGGTGCACCGACCCCCGCGCGCGGCCGGCGGGCGCGGCGACGGGCGCCGGGTCGGCGTCCACCGCGGGCAGGGCCGTCCGCGGCACCGTGTCCCGGCCGACGAGCGCCACCGGGACGGCCGCGCGCGGCGCACCGGCGCCGCCGGGGACGTCCCCCGCCGCCGACTGCGGCCGCTGCCGGTACGGGGCGTGCCGCAGCCGGAGCAGCTCGCGGTCGTGCGCCGCGGCCGCGAGCACGGGGAGCACCCGGGCGGGCGGGGCGCCACGCAGCAGCAGGCCCGCGAGCGCCACGCGGTGGCCGGCGAGCGCGAGCAGGGTGCGCGCGACACCGGGCCGGGCGTCCCGCAGGTGCCGCTCCAGGTACGCCGTCCCGCGGCCGTGGGCGCGGGCGCGGGCCGCCAGCGCGCGACGCCCGAGGTCGCGCGGGTCGGGGTGCCGCTCGACGGGGACGCCGGCCACCGCCTGCTCGCGGAACCCGGCGCCGACGACGTCCCGGCGGAAGGCCGCCGCCCCCGCCGCCGGGTAGCGGGCGGTGCCGAGCGCCTCGTCGAAACCGACGGCCTCCAGCACCGCCCGGGTCACGCCCGTGCTCGCGCCGGGCGCCGCACCGGCGGGCGGCGGGTCGGGCACCAGCCCGAGCAGGTCGTCCAGCACGGCCGCGGCGACGGCGCCGAGCCGCGCGGGCCGCAGCGCGGGGGCGAGCAGCACCGCGCCGGCCACCAGGTCGGCCCGGCCGGCGCGCAGCGGAGCGGTGAGCGCCACGGCCCAGTCCCGCGGCACGCGCGCGTCCGGCTCGGTGAGCAGCACGTACCGGCCGCGGGCCGCGGCCACGCCGACGTTCCGGGCCCGGCCGTCCCCGACGCCCGGCGCGGCCACGACGCGCACCCGCCGGTCGGCGCGCGCGGCCCGGGGCAGGGCGGCGACGTCGTGCACGACCAGCACCACCTCGCCGCCGAGCCGCTCGCCGCGCAGCCGCGTGCCCGGGGTCGACGTGCCGCGCGCCGCGCGGTCCAGGGCGGCCAGGACCGACCGGACCGCGTCGGGCAGGCCGGGCTCGGTGCCGTCGGCGACGACGACCACGCTGATGTCCGCGCGCGCGGCGACGGGGTCGGTCACGAGGACGGGCACGGTCACCTCCGGGAGACGGTCGCGGCGGTCCGGCCGGGGTCGGCACGGGCGCAGGGAGTCGACATACCCTCCCAAACCGGACAGCAGAGGTCGAGCGCGGTCACCCGACTGCCGCGGCGCGGCCGGGCCGCTCACCCGGCTGCTCACCCGTCCGGGCGCCCTGGGCCCGTGGCACCTCAGACCGGCAGGGCCCCCGCGGCGGCGGCCGGGTACGGCTCCGGGTCGGGCAGCCCGCCGAGCGCGTAGCCCACGCCGAAGCCGGTGCTCCACGAGAGCCGGGCGACGTCCCCCCGGGACCGCACGCGCAGCACGTCGGCACCCACCAAGGCCGCCCGCCGGACGATCCGGGCCGGCCAGGACCGGCGCGCGGCGGCGTCCTCGCCGGGCCGCGACGCCGCCGGGCCGGACGCGGCCGCCCGGCGCGCGGCCAGCGCCGCCCCGAGCTCCCCGTACCGCGCGGCGAGCCACCGCTGCCCCATGCCGGAGTGCCGGCCCTGCCGCCAGGCGCCGACGACGCTCGGCCGCAGCCGCATGTGCACGACCGCCGCGGGCTCGAACTCCAGGCGCGCCCCGGCCAGCTGCGCCCGCCAGCACAGGTCGGTGTCCTGCAGGTACCGGGCGGCGTGGTCGAAGCCGCCGAGCCGGCGGAACAGCTCCCGCCGGACGCCGAGGTTGCTCGAGCTCGCGCACGGCAGGTCGGGCAGCGGCGCCGTGTGCTGCAGGCCGTCGTCCTGCGGCAGGTGCCGCGACATCTGGGCGTCGCGCCGGTTCAGCCGCTGCCACTCCAGCCGGCCGGCGACGAGGTCCGCGCGGCCCAGGGCGCCGTGCAGCGCGGCCAGCCAGCCGGGCGCCACCACGTCGTCCGCGTCGCAGAACAGCAGCACGTCGCCGCGCGCCACCTCCGCGGCGGCGTTGCGCGCGGCGCCGGCCCCGCGCACGGCCGCGGCGTCGACCAGGCGCAGCCCGGGCAGCCAGGCGCGGGCGGCCGCCACCACCTCCCGGGTGCCGTCGGTCGACCCGTTGTCCGCCACGAGCACCTCCCACGTGCCGCCGGCCCGCTGGTCGGCCAGGGCGCGCAGCTGGTGCGGCAGCGTCCGGGCGGCGTCGCGCGCGGCGATCACCACGGACACGTCGACGGCGCCGTCCGGGTGCCGGCTGCCAGGCAGGGTCACGGGGTCTCCA
>JAPSIJ010000600.1 GCA_031178805.1 Cellulomonas sp.
CCACCGCGCCGGACGCGCCCGCGAACGCCGAGACGTTCCCCGACGGCTACACGATCGAGACGTTCCTGAAGGTCGACGCGTCCTGGACCGCCGCCGCCAACGGGTGGTCCAAGGCGGTCGTCCGGTCCGGCAACCGCGAGCGGCTGCCCGGGATGCCGTGGTCGCAGTGGGACCGCACCGCCTCCCCCGTCGCGCTCGGCGTGTCGAACCTGCGCGAGCTGCAGTACACCGAGGTGCCCGCGGCCACGGCCAAGGGCGACCGCACCGCGTGGTCCGGCGAGATCCTGGTGGACCGCTGGATCCACGTCGCCGTGGTGAACGACCCGGCGGCGGCCACGACGACGATGTACGTCGACGGGGCCCCGGTGCTGCGCAACGCGACCGACACCGGCGGCCAGTCCGTCGAGGCCGGCATGCCGTGGCTGCTCGGCGCCGACTGGGTGGACGACGCCGCCCGCAACGGCTGGAACGGCTGCATCGGCGAGACCCGGGTGATCGACCGCCCCACGGGCCCGGCCGAGTGGCTCACCCAGCGGGCCGACCTGTCCGGCCTGACCGCCGACGCACCCGCCGGCACCCTGCCGGCCGGCACGCAGGTCACCCGCCTGTCCGGCACCGGCCTGCCCGGCGCCGTGGTGCGCGTGACGGACGCCGCCGCGCAGGCGGCGTCGGTGCCGACGGCGACCGTCCAGACCGCGGCGGTGCAGACCGCCGCCGCGGGCACGGCCGCAGCCGCGGCGCCGGCCGCGGTGCCGGCCTCGCTGGCCGGCGAGACCGTGGTGGCCGCGGACGGGACCTGGACGCTGGCCTACGCCGGCGCGCTGCCCGCCGGGTCCTACGCCGGCTCGGTGGTGCAGGCGCTCGGCGCCCGCACCTCGGCCCCGCTGGCCGTCGCGTTCCAGGTGACCGCGGTCCCCGCCGCCCCGGCGCCCGGCGCGCCGGCACCGGGTGCCCCGGTCCCCGGTGCCCCGGCGGCTCCCGCCGCACCGGCGGCCCCCGCGGCCCCGGGGGACGGCACCGCCGGCACCGGCGCCCGGGACGGCGGCCCGCTCGCCGTCACCGGCGCGGAGGTGGGGGCGCTGCTGGCCGCGGCGGTCGCGGCGCTGGCCCTCGGGGGCACCGGCGTCCTGCTCCGCCGGCGGGCGCGCCGCACGGCCTGACCGGCTCGGCACGCCGGGTCGGCACGCCGGGTCGGCACGCCGGGTCGACCGGGGGTCACGTCCGTCCGGGCGTGGCCCCTCGGTCGTCCCCGGCCCGCGGGCGCTCCGCGACGAGCAGCCGGAACGTGTTCGCGAACCGGTAGCCGCCGCCGGGCGTGCGCGCGCCGGCGGCCGCGGCGAGCACGACGGGCGCGCGCTCGGCGAGCCCCGCGGCGTCCTCGCCGAGCAGCACGCCGCGGACCAGGGCGTCGTCGTCGGGCACCGTCCACGGGACCGGCACGAGCGCGACGTGGGTGACGGCCAGGCCGGCGTCGGCGAGCAGAGCGCGCACCGGGGCCTCCTGCCGCAGCGGGTGCTCCGGGCCCGGGTCCTCGCCGTCGTCGGCCGCCAGCGCCGCCTCCACCACGTCCAGCGCCTGGTGCGCGCGCTCGGCCCAGCCGCACACGGCCACCCGCCCGCCGGGGCGCACCACCCGCGCGGCCTCGGCGAGCACGGCCGCGGGGTCGTCCGCCAGCTGCAGCACGTTCACCGCCGTCACCACGTCCACGGCGCCGTCCGGCCACGGCAGCGCCGCGCCGT
>JAPSIJ010000601.1 GCA_031178805.1 Cellulomonas sp.
AGCTCGTCCGCCACGGTGAGCCGCGACAGCACCGCCGCCGCCGCACCCGCGCGCACCACGTTCTTCACCGCCGAGGTGGAGCCGAGCTCCGCGGGCGACCCGGTGAGCGGGTGCCCCGCCGCGCTCAGCGCCTGCTCCAGCACCGCCCGCGTCCCCGAGCCCGCCTCCCGCACGGCGAGCGGCGCCGCCGCGAGCTCGGCCGCCGTCACGGGCCGCTGCCGCCGGGCCCAGGGGTGCCCGGGCGCGACGACCACCACGAGCTCGTCCTCGCCCACCGCGCGGGCCTGCAGCCCCGCGGGCACGTCCGGGCCCTCGACGAAGCCGAGGTCGGCGCGGCCGTGCAGCACCGCCGCCACGACGTCCCGGGAGTTGGCGACCACCAGGTCGACCACCGCCGCGCCCGCCGGCCGGGACGCGAGCCAGCCCGGCACCAGGTACTCCGCGATGCTCAGGCTCGCCGCGACGCGGACCCGCGCGCCGCGTGCGGTCCGCAGGGCGGCGACCTCCCGCTCCAGCGCGTCGGACGCCGCGAGCACGTCCCGGCCGCGCGCGAGCACCGCGGCGCCCGCGTCGGTGAGCCGGGTCCCGGTCGGCGCGCGGGACACCAGCGTCAGCCCGGTCTGCCGCTCCAGGCGCCGGAGCGCGGCGCTCACCGAGGGCTGCGCCATGCCGAGCGCGCGGGCCGCCGCGGACAGCGACCCGTGCCCCGCCACCGCCGCCAGCACCTCCAGCGCGCCGAGCGGCACGCGCCGGGTGCTGTCGGTGGGCTCGGCCATAGCCTCAGGCTAGGGGGTGGCAGGCAGGACGGCGTTCCGCCGCCACGGCCGGGGGCGGAGGGTGGAGGGGTGACCGACCCCGCACCCGTGACCCCCGCCGCCGCCCGCGCTCCCCGCGGCGCCGGCGCGCGGCTCCTGCTGCCCGGCGTCGCGGCCGCGCTGCTCGTCGCCGGCGGGTGCCTCGCGCTGACCGCCGTGCTGCCCGTCCTGCCCGGGCTGCTGCTGGCGATCCTGGTCGGCGCGGCGGCCCGGGCGGCCGGGCTGGTGCCCGCGGTGCTGGAGCCCGGGCTGGCGTGGACGGCCCGGCGCCTGCTGCGGACCGGGGTGGTGCTGCTCGGGCTGCAGCTGTCGCTGGGCGACCTGCTGGCGCTCGGGGCGCGCGAGGTCGCGGTGCTCCTCGTCACCGTCGCGGTGACGTTCTCCGCGAGCCTCTGGCTCGGCCCGCGGCTCGGCGTCGGCCGGGCGCTCACCCTGCTGGTCGCCACGGGCTTCGCCATCTGCGGGGCCGCCGCGGTCGCGGCCATGAGCCCGGTCGCCGACGCGGACGAGGAGGACGTGGCGACCGCGGTCGCGCTGGTCACGCTGTACGGCACCGGCGCGCTGCTGCTGGTGCCGCTGCTGGCCGGGGTGCTCGGCCTGAGCGACCGCACCGCGGGTCTGTGGGCCGGGATGTCCGTGCACGAGGTCGCGCAGGTGGTGGCGGCCGCGGGGACCGTCTCGGCCGCCGCGCTGAGCATCGCGGTGGTGAGCAAGCTCGCCCGGGTGGTGCTGCTGGCGCCGCTCGTCGCCGGGACGGGCGTGGTGCGCCGCCGGCGGGCCGCGGCGGGGGGCGGGCCCGCGGACGGCCTGCCGGGGCGGTCCCGGCGGGCGCCGCTGGTCCCGCTGTTCGTGGCGGGCTTCCTCGTCGCCGTGCTGGTCCGCTCCGCCGGCCTGGTGCCCGAGGCGGTGCTGCC
>JAPSIJ010000088.1 GCA_031178805.1 Cellulomonas sp.
TCGGCGAGCGAGGCCTTGACCATCGCGCTCCACTCGTCGACGACGACCTCGAGCGCACCGGCCTCGACGGCGTCCAGGGTCGTGCGGACCACCACGGCCGGGTCGGTTCTCGGCCCGGCGAGGTCCCCGGCCATGTCCGTGTCGGCCAGGCCGAGGTGCACCGAGGTGACCTGCGTGCCCTGCGCGGCGAGCTCCAGACGCAGGGCGTTGCTCATGTTCCAGTTCGCGGCCTTGGACACCGCGTACGCGCCGGCGCCCGGGGCGGCGAACCAGGACAGCGCGGAGGCGACGTTCACGATCGCCCCGCCGCCGTTGGCCGCGAGCACGGGGGCGAACGCGCGGACCATCGACAGCGTGCCCCAGAAGTTCACGTCCATCTCGGCCCGCACGCCTGCCAGGTCGCCGAGCAGCGGCGATCCCGTGGAGATCCCGGCGTTGTTCACCAGGAGGTCGACGTCGCGGGCCAGCGCGGCCGCCGCGGCGACGGCGTCGGGGTCGGTGATGTCGAGGGCGACCGGCCGGACGCCGGGCAGGTCGATCGACGCGGGCTCGCGGGCGGCGGCGTAGACGGTGGCGCCCCGGGCGAGCAGCTCGGCGGCGAACTGGCGGCCGAGGCCGCGGTTGGCCCCGGTGATGAGTGCTGTGGTCATGTCTGGCACGCTAGGACCTGACGTTGACGTCAGGGTCAAGTGCGGGTCGAGCGGTCGGAGGCGACGGGTGCGTATCGGGGAGGTCGCCGCACAGGCCGGCGTCAGCGTGCGGGCGCTGCGCTACTACGAGGAGCAGGGCCTGCTGGCGGCCGAGCGCAGCCCCAGCGGACAGCGCCGCTACCCGCCCGAGGCGGTCGACCGGGTCCGGTTCATCCAGACCCTCTACGCCGCCGGGCTCGGCAGCAAGGCCGTCCTGCGCATCCTGCCCTGCATGGAGCACGGGGGCCTCACCGACGAGATGCACCAGCGGCTGCTGGCCGAGCGCGCCCGGGTGCAGGCCCAGCTGGACGAGCTCACCGCGGCGCGCGACAAGCTCGACGACGTCATCCGGCTGGGTGAGGCGCACCGCGCGGGTCGGGTGCTGCACGCGGACGGGTGCGCGAGCGCGTCGTGACGCCGTCGGATCGGCCGCCGATTCCGCCACGCCGGCGCCCCGGCCGTCGGTACGGTGACCGCGTGACGACGCCAGGACCGGACGTGCCCCGGACGCGCACGTCCACCGAGGTGCTGCTGCAGGTGCTCGCCGTCGGGTCGGCGGGTCTGGGCCTGATCTACGCAGTGAACGGCCTCACCCGCAAGGACGCGCAGGCGACGGTGACGCTGACGGACGCGGCGCATCCTCCGCTCGCCGACACCTACGTGGAGCTGCTGGGCGGGACGCTCGCGCGGGTGTGGCTGACCGGCCTCAGCCGCCCGGAGGCGTCACTCGCGCGGATCGGCCTGTGGGGCACGCTGCTGCTGGTCGCCGGCTTCTTCACGCTCCTCGCCCTGCACGCGCGGCACGCGGACGGGCGCGCGCGGGGACGGCTCGTCGCGCCCGGACCCCACCTGACGGGCGCGGCGGTCCTCGCCGTGGTCATCGCCGCGGCGCAGCCCCTGCTCCAGCGGTTCGGGTCGGGACTGGCGCTGGCCACCATCGGGTCTCCGCCCGGGTACGTGCCGCACGGGACGGTGCCCTGGCTCTGGCCCGCGCTGGCGGCCACGCTGCTGCTCGGCACGCGCATCCCCCGCCCCGGGAGGCGGGCGTCCGCAGTGCACTGACCCGACCACCCGCGCGGCGGCTCAGACGGGTCGCGCCATCTCCAGCTCCGGTCCGATGGGGCCGGTGAACTCCCGCCCCGTCGGCACGAACCCCGACCGGCGGTACGCCGCCTGGGCACGCGCGTTGTCCTGGTGCACGTCGAGCGTGAGCTCGGTGAGCCCCTGCTCCGCGGCGTAGGCCGCGGCGGCGTCGATCAGCCGCGCGGTGATGCCGGAGCCGCGGTGGGTCGGGCGCAGGTAGACACCGACCAGCGTGGCGCGGCGCTCCGGGACGGGCAGCCCGAGGTGGTCGGTGTCGCCGGCGTCCTGCACCAGCACGGTGACGGTGCCGACCCACTCGCCGTCGACCACCGCGACGAGCTGGGCGGCGTCCCCGCCGGCGGCGGACCCGACCGCGCCGGCCGCGCGCCGCCGCCAGAACTCGTCGGGCTGCGAGGCCGCGTGCTCGTACGTGTCCAGGAACGCCACGGCCGTGTCCGGGTCCCGCAGCGCCGCCAGCCGCAGGTCGCGCACGCGCTGCCAGTCGTCCGCCGTGACACGCCGGATCTCCGCCACCGCCTGCGTCCGCTGTGCGCTCGCCTCCATGCGGCGGAGTCTGCCACGCCGGCACGCCGCCGTCGTCGCGGCGCCCGGGTCACGCGCCGGCTGCGCGCGACCGCCACCGCTGCCGGAGGCCCCGGGCCGTGACGGCGAGGACCGACCCGGCCAGCAGCAGCTGCCCGGCGAGCAGGACCAGGGAGGCCGTCCCGTCCGCGCCGGTGTCGGCGAGGACGGCGGAGCGGAACCCACCGGCCCCGCCCGTGCCCCCGGGTACGGGCGGCTGCGGCTCCGCGACCGGCGGCGGCTGCGGCGCCGGCGGGGGCACCGGGTCGACGAACGCGTTGGTGACGGCCACCGCGACGGCCTGCCCGGGCGCGACGTCGAACGGCTCGCCCAGCGCCAGCGGCCGCGGCACGCCGTCCACCGTGAGCACGGCGGAGGTGTCCACCTCGGTACCGCGCGCCGCCCCCGTGGTCGTCTCCACCACGGTGCAGGTGGTCGCCGCCGTGATCTGCTGCTGCGGCAGCGCCGCCTGCGCGACGCCTGCCGGCACGACGAGCGGGAACGTCTGGTCGCCGCAGGTCAGCGCGAGCGTGGCGTCGCCGCTCCCCCTGCCCAGCGCCATCGCCCGTCCCCTGGAAGGCGCCGTACCTGTCGGACAGCCCCCACCCTGGCACGTCAGCCGAGGCACGTACAGGGTCCTGACCGGTACAGCCGGTGGTCCCCCGCACCGGCGCCCTCCGGTCCGGCGCGGTCAGGCGTCCCCGAGCCGGCACACGAGCGCCCCGTGCGGCCGGTGACCCTCACCGGTCCTGCGGTGCGTCTCGACGACGGCGAACCCGTGGTCCTCGAGTCGCGCCCGCAGCTCGGGCGCGGGCCAGCGGTACGCGGGCGCGACGGCGTGGTCGAGCTCCTCCACCGACGCGCCGTCGAAGTACCCGAGGACCAGCGTGCCGCCCGGACGCAGGATGCGCGCGAACTCGGCGAGCGGGACCGCGATCCGCGACGGCGCGTGGTGGATCGTCGAGTACCAGGACAGGATCCCGCCGAGGGCGCCGTCGGCCTCGTCGACGGCGTCGATGCTCCCGACGTCGAACGGCACGGCCGGGAAGGTGGCGCGGGCGCGGGCGACGAACGCCGGCACCAGGTCGATGCCCCGGACGTCCGTCCCCCGGGCGGCGAGGTGCCCGGTCCAGTGCCCGGGGCCGCACCCCGCGTCGAGCACGCGACCGACCACCGCGTCCGCCCACGCCTCGACCAGGAGGCGGTCCGCGGGGTGCACCGCGGCCATCGAGCCGAGCAGGTCGGTGTACTCCGCCGCCCGGCGCGAGTAGGCCTCGGCCACGTCCGTCACCGCACCGAGGCTAGCCGGGCGGACCCTTCAGGTCCCGGGCGGCGCCTCGTCGCCCTCGGCGGTCTCCCGCGGATGGGTCAGGCGCCACGTGTGCAGGACGAACGCGACCGTCGAGGCGAACGCCAGCACGCCGCCGACCCAGCTGCCCGCGGTGTCGCCGACGGTCCCGCTGACCACGACCTTGCCGACGAGCGCCGCCACGAGCAGCGCCCCCGAGACCCGGGGTCTCGTCACCCGCGGCATCAGGCGGACCCTCGACGTGCCATGGCCGCGCTCGGCTCGCTGGCAGAGCCGCGGCGGGCGTTCGTCACCGGCGGTGTCCCGGACGCGTCCGGCGCCGACGTCCCGCAGGGCGAGCCGCCGGACCCGCGGGCGGGCGTCTCTGCCAGGATGCGGGCGGCGTGACTGACCACCCAGGACGGCGGAGGACGATGAGCGGGCACGGAGCGGACGGACGGGCCGCTGCGGCGGGTACGCAGGCGGACGGCCTGCCGGAGGCGTCGTGAGGATCGCCGTCGCCGGCGGGACCGGCACCGTGGGCCGGTACGTGGCGGCGGCGGCCGCCCGCCGGGGGCACACGGTGGTGGTGCTCAGCCGGCGCGACGGCGTCGACGTCCTCGGCGGGGCCGGCCTGGAGGCGGCGCTGGACGGCGCCGACGTGGTGGTGGACGTGCTCAACCGGACGACGCTCTCGGCGCGGGAGGCCACGGCGTTCTTCGCCACGACCACCCGCCACCTGCTGGCCGCCGGGGCGCGGGCCGGGGTGCGGCACCACGTCGCGCTGTCGGTGGTGGGCATCGACGGGATCGACGCGTCGTACTACGCGGGCAAGCTGGCTCAGGAGCGGCTGCTCGCCGGGTCGGCGCGGCCGCACACGGTGGCGCGGGCCACGCAGTTCCACGAGCTCGCTGCGCAGGTGGCCGCCCGCACCACGCTCGGCCGGCTGACCGCGGTCCCCCGGACGCGGTGCCGGCCGGTCGCCGCGGCGGAGGTCGCCGAGCACCTCCTCGACGTCGCAGAGGCGGACCCCGTCGGCCGGGCGCCGGACCTGGTGGGCCCGCGCGAGGAGACGCTCGCCGCGATGGTCGCCCGCATGGCGCACCACGACGGGCTCCACCGGCGAGTCCTCGACGTCCCGGTGCCCGGGCGCTACGGCACCGGGCTGGCGTCGGGCGCGCTGCGCGGCGGCGACGGGCCGCGGCGCGAGGGGCGCACGACCTTCGAGGAGTGGCTCGGCTCGCCGGACCGGGCCCGGTGACCGGGGCGGCGGCGGGTCGCTCCCGCCGCCTCTTCCCCCGGCCCGGGGCGCGCGCGCACGATGGAGCATGCGCGTCCAGCGGCTGATCCACGTGTTCGACGCCCCCGACCTGCACGCCGAGAGCGCGTTCTGGGCCGGGCTCCTCGACGGCGAGGTGGAGACCGACGACGACTGGCACAGCGTCGTCGTCGACGGCGAGTGGCGGATGGGCTTCCAGCTCGCCCCCGACCACGTCCCGCCGGTGTGGCCGGGCGGCCCGCAGCAGCAGCAGATCCACCTCGACGTGTGGGTGGACGACCTGGCCGAGGCCCACGAGCGGGCCCTCGAGCTCGGCGCCCGGCTGCTGCAGGCGGCGGACGACCCGGACACGGCGGACGAGGTGTTCCAGGTGTACGCCGACCCGGCGGGGCACCCGTTCTGCCTGTGCCGGGGGCCGCTCGGCGCCTGACGCGCCGGCGGCCCGCCCGCGCGGCTGGCTACGCTCGGCGTCGTGAAGCTCCTGCTGACGTCCTCCGGGCTGAGCGACCAGGCCGCCTGCGACGCCCTGGCCGCGCTGTCCGGGCGCCCGCTCGCGGACCAGCGGGTCGCCGTCGTCCCGACGGCGGCGAACGTGGTCGACGGCGACAAGGGCTGGCTCCTCGCCGACTACGCGCACGTGCAGCGCGCCGGCTTCGCCGCCCTGGACATCGTGGACGTGTCGGCGCTGGAACCGGCGGTGTGGCGTCCTCGGATCGCGGCGGCCGACGTGCTGGTCGTCACCGGCGGGGACACCACCCACCTGCTGCGCTGGCTGCGGCGCAGCGGCCTCGCCGACGCGCTCCCCGGGCTGCTGCGCGACCGGGTGTACGTGGGGATCAGCGCGGGCAGCATGGTGACCGGCCCGCACCTGCGCCTGTCGCAGTCGCCGCAGCCGGAGCCGGACGACAGCCGCGGGCTCGGGCTGGTCGACTTCCTGGTCGTGCCGCACCTCGACTCGCCCTGGTTCCCGGCCGCGGCCGAGGACGCCGTGCGGGCGGCCGTCACCGGGCTCGCGCACCGGACGTTCGCGCTGGCCGACGGCGGTGCGGTGGTGGTCGACGGCACCGACGTGCGTGTCGTGGGCACGGGACGGCACCTCGACCTGGCGGGCGGCGCCGGACCCCGCTGAGGGGGACACCGCGGGACGCTAGGCGGGCGCGACCGTCGTGCGCATCACGGTCTTGCTCTTGCCGATGTGCCGCTCGAAGACGAAGCCGGCCTCCTCGAACATGCTCCGCGTGACGTTGTGCAGGAACGACGACGAGGTCCGCTTCCCCGGTTCCAGCTCGTTGGGGAACGACACGACCTCCCCTCCTCCCGCCTGCGCGATGAGCGCCAGCGCGCCGCGGAGCGCCTCGAGGGCGACCCCGCGCCGGCGGTGGTCCCGGTCGACGAAGAAGCAGGTGATCCGCCACGGCGCCGGGCGGGTCTTCCCCGCGTCGTACTGCTTGCGGTGGTAGATCCCCGGCAGCTCCTCGGGGCTGCCGTACTGGCACCACGCGATCGCGTCCTCGCCGTCGAACACCAGCGCGGCGTGGGCGACGCCCTCGTCGACGAGCCGCCTCTTGAACGTGGGCCCGTCGTGGTCGCGCTTGACCGTGGTGGGGGTGTCGCCGTGGAAGTAGCTGCAGTAGCAGCCACCCCAGACCCCGTTGTGCTTCTCGGCGAGCGCGAGCCACGCGGGGAACGTCTCCGGCGTCAACGGCTTGACGACGTGGTCGGCCATGCCGGCATTCTCCTGCGCAGCACCGCCGGACGGAAGGGCGCCGGTGTCCGGGTCGCCCGTGGTGGCGGAGCGCGCACGACCGCGTCGGGGCGCCGGGTGTCGGCCGCGGCCGGGTCGTCCTCGGCCGGTCGGCGCCACCTCCGAGAGCCGGCGTCCCTCGACCGGGGCGCCGCGGGGGGCCTACCGTCGACCCACCCTCGTGGACGCGGGACCGGCCGCGTCCGCCCGGACGGACGGAGCCGATCCGATGCGCCGCTACCTGATCTCGTTCGACGACGGCTCGATGGACCACATCACCCAGGACGAGCTGCCCGACGTGAGCGCCGCCTCGCGCGCCGTGGTGCAGCAGGCCAAGGACGCCGGCGTCTGGATCTTCGGCGGTGGCCTGCTGCGGCAGCAGGCCACGGTCGTGCAGCCGGACGGCACCACCGGGGACGGCCCGTTCCCCGAGACGAAGGCCGTGGTCGGCGGCTTCTCGGTCATCGAGGTGGACACCCGCGAGGAGGCGCTCGAGTGGGCGGCGCGGATCGCCGCCGGCTGCCGCTGCGCGCAGGAGGTCCGGGAGATCATGGACGACCCGGAGTCCTAGGACCGCCGGTCGGGCGCCCGCCCGGGCCGACGACCCGGTGCGCGCGTACGGTGGTCCGCACGCAGTCGTCTCACGAAGGAGTGACCGCCATGAGCACCCCCACCCCCGGCCCGCACACGTCCGGCGACCCGACGTCCGCCGCCCCCACGACGCCCGCGAGCCCCGGTCCGGACCCGGACGACGTGAACACCACCGACGACAGCACGGAGCCCGCCACCCGGGGCGCGGGCGGGGACGGTCAGGCGACGACCGCCCCGACGAGCCCCGGCCCGGACCCGGACGACATCAACCGCTGACGCCCGCTGCCGCGTCCTCCTCCTCCGAGGTCGTCATCCGCCGGCGAGGTCGTCCCCTGCGACGGACGACCTCGCCGCGAGGTGACGACCTCGGCGCGCCCACGCCGCCCCGGCGTCAGTCGGCGACTGCGGCATCCTGGGTACGCACGCCGCACCCCCGACGTCAGGAGCCGCAGGTGGACCCGTGGACGCCCGACCGCTGGTGGCACGCCATCCGCACCGAGCGCGCGCGGCTGGCCGCGGACCTGGGGACGCTGACGGACGAGCAGTGGACCGCGCCGAGCCTGTGCGCCCGCTGGTCCGTGGCGGAGGTGGTCGCGCACCTCACCGCCGGGGCGAGCACGGGCCGGTGGGCCTGGCTCCGCAGCATCGCGGGTGCGCGGTTCGACGCGGACCTGCACAACGACCGTCGGCTGGCCGAGCACCGGGGCGCCACGCCGGCGGGCACGC
>JAPSIJ010000089.1 GCA_031178805.1 Cellulomonas sp.
GCGGCCTACTACATGACCGGTCCCGACGGGGAGCGGGCGCACGGCTGGTGGCGGTTCCGCGCCGTCGAGCCGCCGCGCGCGCTCGAGTTCGAGGACGGGTTCGCCGGCGCGGACGGCACGCCCGACGAGTCCATGCCCACCGTGCTCGGCCGGGTCGAGCTCACCGAGGACGACGGGCGCACCCGGATGGTCATCACCACCCGGTTCCCCAGCGCCGAGGCGATGGCGCAGATGGTGGCCATGGGCATGCCCGAGGGCATGACCCAGGCGGTCGGGCAGATCGAGGGCCTGCTGGTGCCGGCCTGACGGCGGGCGGGAGCCGGCGGCGGTGCTACGTTCGCGGGTGCCACCCGGAGGAGGACCCGTGCACCGCAGCCGGATCTCGACCCTGCTCATCGACGCGCCGCACGCCGAGGCGGCCGCCGCCGCCGCGTTCTGGTCGGCCGCGACCGGCGTCGCCGCCGCGCCCGTGCCCGGCGAGGAGCAGTTCACCCACCTCGACGACCCGGTGCCGGGCCTGGTGACGGCCGTGCAGGCGATCGGCGGCCCGGCGCGCTACCACCTGGACATGGAGACCGACGACGTCGCCGCCGAGACCACCCGGCTGCTCGGCCTCGGCGCCGTCGAGGTCGGGGGCTGGCTGGACTGCCGGACGCTGCGCACCCCGGGCGGGCACCTGCTGTGCGTCATCCCGGTGCACAGCGACCCGGCGGAGTTCGCCGCCCGCGCCCGCGTCTGGCCCTGACCGCGCCTCAGGCGGCCGGGTCGTCGCCCGCGAGCAGCCGGTACACCGACCGCCGCGCCTCCGCCAGCACCGCCGCCGCCCGGACGCGCTGCTCCTCCGTGCCGCCGCGGCCCACCGCGCGCACCGCCTCGGCGAGCTGGCCCAGCTCGGCCCGCAGGTCCACCCCGGGCTCCGCGTCCCCCGTGGCGAACGGGTCCGGCCAGCCGGCGGACTCGCGCTCCACCAGGGCGCGCCCCTCCTCGGTCAGCGTCGCGAGCTTGCGCCCGGCCGCCGCCGTCAGCGTCAGCACGCCCTCGTCCTCCAGGAGGTTCAGCGTCGGGTAGATCGCGCCCGGGCTCGGCCGCCACTGGCCGCCGCTCCGCTCGGCGATCGCCTCCATCAGCTGGTAGCCGTGCATCGGCTGCTCGGCGAGCAGCAGCAGCACCGCGACGCGGACGTCCCCGCGCGGCCGGCGCCCCCGGCGCGCACCGAAGCCGGGGCCGAAGCCCGGCCCGAACCCGCCGGGCCCGAACCCGCCCGGCCCGCCGAACCCGCCCGGCCCGCCGAACCCGCCGCGCCCGCGGCCGCCGAAACCCCGCGGGCCGTGCCCGCCCCGTCCCTCGCGGTGGCCGCCGTGCCCCTCGTGGGGGCCGCCGTGCCCCTCGTGCCCCTCGTGCGGCCCCCGCGGGTCGCGACCGGACCGCGCGTCGCGGCCCTCCGTGTCATCGGTCATCTCTTCGTCATATCGCATGACGCTAACGATATATCGCTACCGCGCGGTTGTCACCACCTCCGCCCCGGCGGACGCCCCCGCGGCCGCGGGCGCGGTCGCGCCTCCGCGCCCCACGGGCGACGCTGGAGCGCGGTGGGGACGACGCCGGCGGCGCGGGATGCCCGGAGGTGCGGGGTGGAGTGGTTCGACGCCGAGGGCTACACGGTCGCCCGCGAGGTGGTGCAGCGCGGTGTGGCCGCGGTGTACGTGCTGGCCTTCGTCGCGGTGCTGCGCCAGTTCCGGCCCCTGCTGGGCGAGCACGGGCTGCTGCCGGTGCCGGACTTCGTGGCCCGGGTGCCGTGGCGCGCCTCCCCCAGCCTGTTCCACTGGCGGTACTCCGACGTCCTGGTCGTGGTGGTCGGCTGGGTCGGCGTCCTCGTCGCCGTCGCCCTGGTCGCCGGGCTGCCGCAGCAGGGGCCGCCGTGGGTGCCGCTGCTCGCGTTCGGCGTGCTGTGGGTGCTCTACCTGTCGGTGGTGAACGTCGGGCAGACGTTCTACGGGTTCGGCTGGGAGTCGCTGCTGCTGGAGGCGGGCTTCCTCGTCGCGTTCCTCGGCTCGGACGAGGTCGCGCCGCCGCTGACCGTGCTCGTGCTGCTGTGGTGGCTGGTGTTCCGCCTGGAGTTCGGGGCGGGCCTGATCAAGTGGCGCGGCGACCCGGCCTGGCGCGACCTCACCGCGCTGTACTACCACCACGAGACCCAGCCGATGCCGGGCCCGGCCAGCCGGCTGTTCCACCTGCTGCCGAGGCCGCTGCACCGGGTGGAGGTGGTCGCCAACCACGTGACGCAGCTCGTCGTGCCGTTCGGGCTGCTGGTGCCCGGGCCGGTGGCGAGCACGGCGGCCGGCATCATGATCGTCACCCAGCTGTGGCTCGTGCTGTCCGGCAACTTCGCCTGGCTGAACTGGCTGACCATCGTGCTCGCCGCGGCCGCGGTCGACGACCGCGCGTGGGGCGCCGTGCTCGGCCTGGTCGGCGTCGACGTGCCGGCGGCGGACCCCGGTCCGGCGCCCGCGTGGTTCGTCGTCGTGGTGCTGGCGGTCACCGTGCTCTGCGTGGTGCTGTCCTGGTGGCCCGCGCGGAACCTGGTGTCGCGGAACCAGCGGATGAACGCCTCGTTCAACGTCTGGCACCTGGTCAACGCCTACGGCGCGTTCGGCAGCATCACCCGCCGGCGCACCGAGGTGGTGGTCGAGGGCACGCTGGACGCCGACCCGGGCCCGGGGGCGACGTGGCGGGAGTACGAGTTCCGCGGCAAGCCGGGCGACGTGCGCCGGCTGCCCCGGCAGTACGCGCCCTACCACCTGCGGCTCGACTGGCTGATGTGGTTCCTCGCGCTCGGGTCGTCCGCGCAGCTGCGGTGGTTCGTGCCGTTCCTCGGCCGGCTGCTGGAGGCCGACCGGCCCACGCTGCGGCTGCTCGCCCGGGACCCGTTCGACGGGCAGCGGCCCCGCTGGGTCCGGGCGCGGCTGTACCGGTACCGGTTCGCCACGCCCGCCGAGCGCCGGGCGACCGGGGACCGCTGGGTCCGCACCGACGAGGGCCTGATGGTCGACGCGGTGAACCTGGCGGTGCTGGCCCGCCGCGGCTGACTGACGGCGTCAGCGGCGGCGGGGGGCGAGCTCCTCCTGCAGCACCAGCGCCGCCGCCCCGACCGCCGCGGCGTCCGCCACGTGCGCCGCCACGGCGACGCGCACGTCGTGCCGCCGGCCCGGGTCGCGCTCGGCGCGCAGCCGGCACTGGACCACCCCGGCGTAGAGCGAGCCGGCGGTGCTGAACGCGGGGCCGGCCAGCACCACGGAGTCGACGTCGAGCAGGTGGGCGACGGTGACGGCCGCGTCGGCGAGGTAGCCGGCGGACTCCTCGACGAGCTCGACCGCGAGCGCGTCGCCCTGCACGGCGGCGGTGGCCACGGCGCCGAAGTCGGTGATCGGGTCGCCGTCGGCGCTCAGCCGGACCGCGGTGCGGCGGCCGGCGGCCACCGCGCGGCGCGCGCGCCGGGCCACGGCGTGCGGGGCGGCGAGCTCCTCCAGCGTCGGGCCGGGGCCCTCGCCCGGCGTCGCGCCGCGGTGCAGGTGCATCCGGCCGAGCGGCCCGGGGTTGCCGCCGGCCCCGCGGTGCACCGCGCCGCCGACGACCAGCCCGGCGCCGATCCCGGCGCCCATGTAGAGGGTGAGCTGCGTCGCCGAGTCCGGGGTGCGGCCGGCCCAGCGCTCCCCCACCGCGGCGGCGGTCGCGTCCCCGTCCAGCAGCACCGGCAGGCCGACGGCGGCCCCGAGCCGGGACCGCACCGGGTAGCCCTGCCACCGGTCCAGCGACCGGGACACCGCGATCGCGCCCGCGTCGAGGTCGAGCACGCCCGGCACCGCCAGGCCGACGCCGACCACGCCGCGCCGCCCCACCCCGGTCGCGCGCAGCAGCACGTCGACGTGCCGCGCGATCCCCGCGACCACCGTGTCGGGGTCGACGGAGCGCGCGCCGCGCACCCGGGTGCGGGCGACGACCGCCCCCCGCGCGTCGGTGAGCACCACCACCAGCCAGTCGGCGCCGAGCTGCACGCCGACGGCGCACCGGGCGAGCGGGTCGAGGGTGAGCATCACGCGCGGCTTGCCGCCGGTCCACTCCCGGTCGCCGCTCTCCCGCAGCAGGCCCTCGTCCAGCAGCGCCCGGACGGCGTGCGAGATGGCCGCCTGGGTCAGCCCCGTGTGCTCGGCGAGCTCCACCCGGCTGATCGGCCCGCGGGTGCGCACCAGCTCGACGACCCGCGTGCGGGTGGTCGACGGCGCACGGCCGCCGCGGCGCGGGGCCCTGCGCCCGTCCTCCGCGCCGTCCATGCCGCTCAGCATGGCACGCGCCGCGGGCACCGCCCGCCCGCGTCACCCGCCCGGGGCCGGGCCGCGTGCCATGCTGCGGGCATGACGGTGAACCCGGCGCCCCAGGGCGGCGCCCCGGGCGTCCGCGTGGGGCTGGCGCTGCTGCCGGCCGACGACGACGGGGCGCTGGAGCCCTTCTACGCGGACCTGCTCGCGGGCATGGAGGAGGAGCTGGACGCGCACGGCGCCAGCGTGTTCGTGCACGTGGTGCCGGACCTGGACGCGGAGCTGGTCGCCTACCGGCGGTGGGCGCGCGAGCGGCTGGTGGACGCGGTGGTCATCTCCGACCTGGTGGCCGACGACCCGCGCGAGCAGGCGTGCCGGGACCTCGGGCTGCCGGCGGTGCTGCTCGGCGGCGAGCCGTGCCCGGGCCGCTGGGTGGTCGACTACGACAACGACGAGGCGATGCGCACCGCCGTGGCGTTCCTCGCGGACCTCGGGCACCGGCGGATCGGCTGGGTGTCCGGCCCGCGCCGGTACCGGCACACCCGGGTGCGGGAGGCGGCGTTCCGGGAGGCCGTCGCCGCGGCCGGGGCCACCGGCGTGCAGCGGGAGGGCGACTACGGCGAGGCCAGCGGCGCCGCCCGCACGGCGGAGCTGCTCGCGCTGCCGGCACCGCCGACGGCGATCGTCTACGACAACGACCTGATGCCCCTGGCCGGGCTGCGCGAGGCGACCCGGCGGGGGCTGCGGGTGCCCGAGGACCTGTCGGTGCTCGCCTGGGACGACTCCGCGAACGTGCGGATCTCGACCCCGCCGCTGTCCGTGGTCAGCCGGGACGTGCACGAGCTCGGCGCGCTCACCGCCGAGGTGCTGCTGCGCGCCGTCGCGGGCGGCCCGCCGGGGACCACCCGCACGCCCGGCGTCCGGGTGGTCCCCCGCGGCTCGACCGCCCCGCCGGCCCGCTGAGCGGGCGGGGCGGCGGGGGCGCGGCGAGCCGGCGGCGTCAGACCGCCGTCGCGTGCAGCACCAGCGCCTGCGCCGGCCACAGCGCCGGGATCTGCAGCCCCACGGTGCCCAGCACCCGCCCGGTGAGCACGACCTCCCCGGCCGCGAGCCACGGCGGGGTGATCCAGCCCCAGCGCGCCGCGCCGACCTCGTCGCGGACCCGCACCCGGTACCGGGCGTCCGGGCGCAGCCCGTGCAGCCGCACCGGCTCGGGGCGCGCGTCCTCCAGCGTGGCGACCGTGGCGACGGTCCACACCCCGGCGGACCCGTCCGGCGCGACCGCCCCGGTGACCCGCAGCGCCGGGTCGCGCACGTCGGCGTGCACGGCGGTGCCGGTGTGGACCAGGTCGCGCAGCTCCTTGTACAGCGCCGCGAACCGGGTGAGCACCGCGACCTCCTCGTCCGAGCAGGACAGCACGTCCCACTCGAACCCGGCCGAGCCCATCAGGCTGGTGGCGAGCCGGTAGGACAGGTCGACCGTGCGGCCCGAGCTGTGCGCCGTGGGCGGCCCGACGTGGCCGCCGACCAGCTCGGGCGGCAGCAGCAGCTGGGTCCAGCGCTGGATGTCCTGCCGCTCGACGGCGTCGTTGGAGTCCGACGCCCACACCCGGTCCGTCACCTCGAGGATCCCGAGGTCGCTGCGCGCCCCGCCGGACGAGCAGGACTCGATCTCCAGGCCGGGGTGCCGCGCCTTGAGGTCCGCGATCAGGTCCAGCACCGCCCGGGTCTGGGCGTGCACCCCGGGCCGGCCGGCGTGCCGGGCGTCCACCAGGTCCCGGTTGTGGTCCCACTTGATGAAGTCGATGCCGAGCTCGGTGACCAGCGCGTCGATCTGGCCGAGCACGTGGTCGCGGGCCTCCGGCCGCGCGAGGTCGAGCACGTACTGGGTGCGGAACGACAGCCCGTCCGGGGCCGGCACCTGCGCGAGGTCCTGCAGCAGCCAGTCGGGGTGCGCCCGCGCGAGGTCCGAGTCGAGGCTGACCATCTCCGGCTCGAACCACAGGCCGAACTGCATCCCGAGCCCGTGCACCCGGTCCGCGAGCGGGCCGAGCCCGTCCGGCCACACCGCCCGGTCCACCTGCCAGTCGCCGAGCCCGCGGGTGTCGTCGCGGCGCGCCAGGAACCAGCCGTCGTCCAGCACGAACCGCTCGACGCCGATCGCCGCCGCCCGCTCCGCGAGCCGGGTCAGCGTCGCGGGGTCGTGGTCGAAGTAGACGGCCTCCCAGGTGTTCAGCACCAGCGGCCGCGGCGTGCGGGGGTGCTGCGGCCGGGAGCGCAGGAACGTGTGGAACCGGGCGGTCAGGCCGTCCAGGCCGGCGTCGGACCAGGCGAACCAGGCGGTCGGCGCGGCCCAGGTCTCCCCCGGCTCGAGCACCGCCTCGCCGGGCCGGAGCAGCTCGCCGGCGCCGAGCAGCGTGGGCTGGTCCGGCAGCCGGTCGGTCCGGTAGGTGACGTCCGCGGGCCAGGCCAGGTGCACGCCCCACAGCTCGCCGTCGCGGTCGCGCGGCGGCTGCGCGGACAGCGCGAGCAGCCACGGCTGGTCGTGCCCGGGCCGGCCCCGCCGGCTCTGCCGCGCCAGGCTGCCGCGGGGCAGCGGGCCGGTGGCGGGCACCTTCTCGCGGGTCCACCGGCCGGAGAACGTGGTGGCGAGGTCCGCGCGGGTCGGCACGGGCAGCGCCGCCTCCAGCCACGCCACCTCGACCGGGCCCGGGGCGTCGGCCGCGAGCGCCAGGTGGTGCGTCACGCCCAGCAGCCCGCCGGGGGCCAGCTCCAGCCGCGAGCGCAGGGTCAGCCCGGCGGCGGCGTCGTCCGCGGTGACCGCCACCGCGTGCCCCTCGTCGTCCGTGGTGACCGCGCCCGGCGTCCACGCCGGGGTGAGCGGCACGCCGTCCCGGACGAGCAGCACGCCGGGGCGGCCGGCCCAGCCGTCGGGCTCCTGCGGCAGCAGGGCGGGCTGCGCGGCGGCGTCCAGGGTGCCCGGCGGGGTCTGCCGGCCGGCGGCCGCGTGCAGCGCGGCGAGGTCGTCCGCGGTCAGCGGGCCGGGGTCCGCACCCCAGTGCTGCACCTGGGCGAGGCCCGCCGCGGGGTGGGCCAGCACCACGGCGACGCCGTCCCGGCGCAGCACGGTCCAGGCGGGGGGCGTGTCGAGGGTGGTCACGGGCTCTCCTTCGAGTCGGTGGTCGTGCGGTCCGGGCGGTGCGGGTGGTGCGGGTCGTGCGGGGGTCAGGCGGGGGCCGGGGCGAGGGCGGCGCGCGGCGGCACCGGCACCGCCCCGGCGGTGCGGGCCTCGGCGGGCCGGCCGAGCGGCGACCGGAGCACGACGAGCGCCCCGCCCACCGCCGCGGACACCCGCACGTCCCGGGACAGCCGCACCCGGACCGGCCGCAGCAGCCGCGCCAGCGCCCCGGCGTCGACCGCGGCCTGCACCCGGTCCACGTACAACGGTCCCGCGACGCCGAACGCCGGCCCGGCGAGGACCAGCGTGTCGAGGTCGAACAGGTTGAGCAGCGTGACGGCCGCGGTGCCGAGCCAGTCCGCGGACGCCGCGACCAGCATGCCCGCCGCGGGG
>JAPSIJ010000602.1 GCA_031178805.1 Cellulomonas sp.
CTCGCCGCGCGGCTCCGGCCCGCGGGGCGGTCGTGACGGAGCCGCGGCCGGAGCCGGGCGCCGGACCCGCGCCGGACGGCCGCCCGGGGGCGCACCGGGACGGGCAGGAGGACGCCCCGGCGGCGCCGGCCGCCCGTCGCGGTCCGGGCCGCGGCCGCTGGGTGCTCGTCCTGCTGCTGCTGTCCGGCCTGGCCGCGCTGACGGCGCTGCCGGTGTGGATCACCGCGACCGGCGCCAGCCCCGTGCAGGGCGAGGTGCCCGTCGCCGTGCCCGGCACGAGCGCCGCGCCGGGGATCGTGGCCGCCGCCCTCGTGCTGCTCGCCGCCGCCGGCGCGCTCGGCCTGGTCGGCCGGGTCGGCCGCTGGGTCGTGGTCGTCGTCGTGGCCGCCGCCGGCGCGCTGGTGGCCGCCTCCGCCCTCGCCGCGCGCTCCGGCGCGACCGCCACCGCCGAGCGCGCCGCCGCCGACGCCACCGGCGTCCCCAGCCTCACCGGCGGTGTGCACGTCGCCGTCTGGCCGCTGCTGTCCGCGGTCGTCGGCGTCCTCGTCGTCCTCGCCGCCGCGGGCCTCGCCCGGGCGTCCGCGGGCTGGTCCGCGCCGTCCGACCGCCACGAGCGCGCCGGCGCCGCCACGCCCGGCCGCGACGCGACCCCGGCGGCGCCCGCCGCGGGCCGCTCGGACGGCCCCGTCGACGAGCGCGGGGCGTGGGACGCGCTGACGCGTGGGGACGACCCGACCTGACCGGTCGGATAAGGTGGCGGGACACAGTCACGAAAGGGTGTTCCACGATGGTCGAGCAGTCGGTCCGTTCCCACGGCGTCGTGACGGGTGGGCCGCAGCAGTCGCCCCGCTCGGAGACGCTGCGGCTGCCCCCGAAGGCCCCGCCGACCAACCACGGCCACACCACGGCCGCCTGGACCACCACGGTCGTCGTGCTCGTCGGCTCCACCGCCGCCGCCCTGGGCCTGATCGTCGCGCTGATGTGGCTGTTCTGGGCCGGCATGGCCGTCGCCCTGCTCGGCGTCGTCATCGGCGTCGTCCTGCGCCGCCTCGGCTACGGCCAGGGCGGGCAGCACACGCTCGCCAAGGCGAAGGCGCACCGCGGGCACTGACGCCGCACGACCGACCGGGTGAGATCGGCTGGACGCGGGGACCCGCCTCCGGTAGACCTGTGGCCCGCAGCCGCCCGACCAGGGTGGACGCACGAACCGCACCCGGAAAGCCCTGAGGAGCCGCACATGTCGACCCCGAACCAGCCGCAGGACCCGTACTCCGCCCCCGACGGACAGGGCGCGGGCGACCAGTCCGGCTCGGCCCAGGGCGGCATGCCGCAGTACGGCCAGTACGGCAGCAGCACCCCCGGCGGCGACCAGCCCGGCGGCTACGGCCAGCCGCCGGCGTACGGCCAGCCGACGCCCTACCCGCAGGGCGGTGGCTACGGCGCCGGCGTGTACCCGAAGAACAACCTCGCCGTGTGGTCGCTCGTGCTCGCCATCGTCGGGTTCTTCGTCTGCTCCATCTTCACGAGCATCCCCGGCATCATCGTCGGCTCGAAGGCCAAGCAGGCCGTCGCGCGCGGCGAGGCGAACAACGGCTCGCTCGCGAACGCCGGCTACATCGCGTCGTGGGTCGTCACCGGCCTGCAGGTGATCGCCATCATCTTCCTGATCATCGCGATCGCCACCGGTGCCTTCGCGGCG
>JAPSIJ010000603.1 GCA_031178805.1 Cellulomonas sp.
GACGAGCCGCTGTCCGCCCTGGACCGGTCCCTGCGCGAGCGCCTCGCCGACGACCTGCGCCGGGTGCTGGTCGCCACCGGCACCACCGCGCTGTTCGTCACCCACGACCAGGACGAGGCGTTCACCGTCGCGGACCGGGTCGCCGTGATGTCCGGCGGGCGGCTGCTGCAGGTCGCGGACCCCGAGACGCTCTGGCGCCGGCCGGCGAGCCGCGCGGTCGCGGAGTTCCTGGGTTACCGGACGTTCCTCGTGGGGGCGGACGCCGGCGCGCGCGCGGGCGCGGGCCCGGCGGACGACCTGGTGGCGGGGACGCTGGCCGTCGCGCCCGGCGGCTGGCGGGTGCTCGGCCCCGGCGAGGACCCGGTCGCCGGCGCGCCCCTGCGGTCCGGCGTGGTCACCGGACGGCACGCGCGCCGGGGCCGGCTCGAGGTGGTCGCCGTGCTGGACCCCGAGGACGTGCGTATCACCGCCGCGCTGCCCGCCGGCGACGCGGTGCCGGGCCCGGGGGACCGGGTGCGGCTGGTGGCGGACACCGGCGCCGTCGCCGTCGTCGGGGGCTGACCTCAGCCGAGACGGCGCTGCCACTCCCCGGAGCCGCCCGCGGGCCGGAAGCCCAGCGCGACGTTGATCGCCAGCATGTGCGCGTTCTCCTCCGCGTTCCAGGTGCCGATCCGGCGGGCGCCCGGCTGCACCTCCGCGAGCCGGGCGAGGTTCGCGGTCTTCACCAGCATCCCCAGCCGGCGCCCCCGGTGCTCGCGCAGCACCAGGGTGTCGTCCTGGTACAGGTACGCGTCGGTGTCCGGACGGCTGACCAGCGCCGTGAACGCCGCCAGCGTGCCGGTGGGCGCGTGCAGCGCCGCGGACACCCGGTAGGTCATGCCGCGCGCCAGGTAGGTGTCCTCCGCGGCGCGGACCCGGGCAGCGTCCCAGACGTCCTCGCGCAGGTCGAGGCCGCCCAGCGGCGCGTCGGTGCTCATCCGGGTCTGCAGGAGGGCGAACCGGTCGACCAGCTCCTCCGGGCACCGGCTGTCCCACTGCACGACCCGGTAGTCCGGGCCGGCGGCGCGCGCGGCGGCGTCGGCGTGCGCGGCGAGGAACGCGGGCGGCAGCGGCACCTCCAGCACCGACCGGCGGGTGACCTGCTCGAGGTCCCAGCCGCGGTGCACCAGGAACGCGACGCCCGGGTCCGCCGCGCGCACCCGCCCGGTCCCGGTCGAGGGCACCAGCGTGCCCGGGCCGTCCGCGGGCTCGGCGGCGTGGTCCGTGCTGGTGGTGAGCACGGTGCGGCCGTCCTCCCGGGCGGTCGCCAGCGCGGCGTCGTGCAGCGCCGAGCCGACCCCGCGGCCGCGGTGCTCCGGCCGGACGTCGAGCTGCACGTACCCGGTGTGCGTGTTGTCCTGGCGCGGCAGGTTCAGCGCCGCGTAGCCCAGCACGCGCGCCGGGTCGGCCGGGCCGTCGGCGGGCGGGGCGTCCAGGGCGACGATCCGCACCTTGCGGTCGTACTCCTGGTGCTGGAGGCCGGCGAGCAGCTCGGCGGGCAGGCGCGCCTCGTCCAGCACGCCCCAGGTGTCGAGCAGGCTGGCGTTGGCGGCGTCGGCCAGGCCGTGCAGCAGCCAGGCGTCCGGCGCGTCCAGGGCGGCGGGCACGGGCAGCGGCACGAGGTGCGGGGTGCGCGTGGCCGTGCGGGCGGCGGGGCG
>JAPSIJ010000604.1 GCA_031178805.1 Cellulomonas sp.
CCCGTCGCCGCGCAGCGTCGCCACCAGCCGCTGGCCCCGGCGCACCCGGTGCCAGACGAGCTCGAGGGGCTGCTCCCCGGCGGCCAGCGCGGCCAGGGCGGGCAGCGGCTCCGGGTCCGCGACGCGGCCGCCGCGGGCCGGGGCGGCGGGGACGGGCCGCAGCAACGTGGTCTCGTCGGCGCGGGCCTCGCGCGGCTCGTCCGGCCGGCGCGGCACGCCGTCGCCGGCGGCGTCCTCGGGGGCGGAGTGCCGGTGCGGTGCGACCACGGGGGTGGGGTCGGTGACCGCGGCGCCGGACGCCCGCGGGGCGACCTGGATCGCGCCGGTGCGCGGCCCCGGCTCCACGGCCCGGCGGCCGCCGTCGGCGCCCGGGCGCAGCGGGGCCACCTCGACGTAGCGGCGCCCGCCGGGCCCCTGGGTGACGCCGAGCCGCAGCACCTCGACGTGCCCGCCCGCGGCCAGGTGCTCGACCGCCTCCAGCACGCCCTCGGCGACGTCCGCGCAGACCACGACCAGCCGGGCGGTGCCCGCGTGCGGCTGGGTGTGCAGCACCGGCGCGCGGTCCCGGAACACGGCGAGGTCCGCCTCGAACGCCTCCGCGCCCCCGGCGTACATCCGGGCGAGGTCCGCGCGGCTCAGCCGGGCGGCGCCGCCCGCGTGCCGCAGGGCGCGCAGCAGGCCGTCCTCGTCGAGCTGCTGGACGACCTCCACCACCACGGGCCGGGAGGCGGCGTCGAGCGCCAGCAGGTGCGGGCCGCCCGGGCCGCCCTCGCGGACCGGGAGCACCTGCCCGCCCAGCAGCGCCGCGGCGTGGTCGGCGACCAGGGTCGCCGAGTCGACCTCGAACGAGTCGGTGCGCGGGCGCATGGGCTGGACCAGGGAGCCGCGGCCGCCGTCGAGCTCGAAGATCGCCATCAGTCTGCTGCGTCCCTTCCCGCGCCCGTGGCCGGACGCACCGCACGGAAGTCTGTCACCCCGGCACGGGGGCCAGGGGCCGGATCCACCCATCTGCACCAGATGTGCACGCCCGCGACCCCCCCGGTGCGGGACGCGCCCGCCGGGGTGGCCGCGCCCGCTCAGGGCGAGGTCAGCCGGGCCTCCAGCCGCTCCACCTTGCCGGTCAGCTCCCCGGTGTGGCCGGGGCGGATGTCCGCCTTGAGCACGAGGCTCACCCGGCCCGCGTGCCGCCCGACCGCCTCCGCGGCGCGCTTCACGACGTCCATGCACTCGTCCCACTCGCCCTCGACGGTCGTGAACATCGCGTCCGTGCGGTGCGGGAGGCCGGACTCGCGCACCACGCGCACGGCGTCGGCGACGGCCTCGGTCACGGACTCACCCGCGCCGAGCGGGGACACGGAGAAGGCCACGAGCATGCCCCCACCCTGCTGCAGGCCCCGGCGCCGCGTCCAGTGCGCCGCGCACATCGGACCCATCCGCCCCGGTCACGGCTCCGAACTCCTGGTGCGTGCGGCACCGCACGCACGTGACCGGGGACGCACCCCGAGAGGAGAGAACACCATGGGCCAGTCTGCCAACCGCCTCGTCGGCGGCATCTTCGGCGTCGTCTACCTGCTCGTCGGGATCGCCGGCTTCTTCGTCAGCTCGGGCGCCGGCTTCGCGGGGACCGAGGGCGGGACGCTGATCGTGTTCGAGGTGAACCCGCTGCACAACGTCGTCCACCTGCTGATCGGCGC
>JAPSIJ010000605.1 GCA_031178805.1 Cellulomonas sp.
CGTCCTCGGTGGTCACGTGCACGGTGAGGTCCACCGTGCCGTCCCCGAGGCACCGCAGCTGCAGGCCGTCCAGGTGCGACGGCCGCTCGAACGTCATCGTCACCGCGGCGTCGGCGGGGTCTGGCGTGTCCGCCCCGCCGTCCCCGGGACCGACGCGCGCCACGGCGGAGGCGAGCGCGCCGGCCGGCGCGGCGTCGGCCTGCTCGTCCACCCAGCGCGCGATCTCCTCGTCGCTCGCGCCGGCGGGCGCCGTGCAGCCGACCAGGGCTCCCAGGGCGACCAGGCCGGGCAGGGCGGCGGCCAGCGGCCGCGCGGGGCGGCGGTCCGGGCGCCGGCTCACTCGTCCGCCGGCTCGTTCTTGCTGCGGATGACCAGCAGCGGGTCCGGCCGCCCGACGACGGCGAGGTCCTTGCCCTCGTAGTCGAACTGGTTGAGGAAGAACTTCATCGCGTTGATCCGCGCCCGCTTCTTGTCGTTGGACCGGATGATCGTCCACCGGGCGTGCCGCTTGTCCGTGCGGCGGAACATCTCCTCCTTGGCGGCGGTGTACTCCTCCCACCGGTCCAGCGAGGCGAGGTCCATCGGCGAGAGCTTCCACCGGCGCACCGGGTCCAGCTGCCGGATCGCGAACCGGGTGCGCTGCTCGGTGCGGGACACCGAGAACCAGAGCTTGGTGACGTGGATGCCGGACTCGACGAGCGCCTTCTCGAACCACGGCGCCTGCGCCATGAACGTCTGGTACTCCTCGTCGGTGGCGAAGCCCATCACCCGCTCGACGCCGGCCCGGTTGTACCAGGACCGGTCGAACAGCACGATCTCGCCCGCGGTCGGCAGGTGCTGCACGTACCGCTGGAAGTACCACTGGCCGCGCTCGCGGTCGCTCGGCTTGGACAGCGCGACGACGCGGGCGGTGCGGGGGTTCAGGTGCTCGGTGAACCGCTTGATGGTGCCGCCCTTGCCGGCGGCGTCGCGGCCCTCGAACAGGATGATCGCGCGCTTGTCGTTGTCCTCGAGCCAGTACTGGAACTTCAGCAGCTCGACCTGCAGGTGGTACTTCTGGACCTCGTACTCCTCGCGCCCCATGAGGGTGTCGTAGGGGTACCCCTCCTGCCACGTGTACACGGGGTTCCCGTGCGGGTCGATCAGGTCCGGGTCGGGGGTGTGCCCGTCGCGGACGGTGTACCCGCTGTCGCGCAGGTACTCGATGTACTCCCGCAGGTCACGCGGCGGGTCGGTGGTCATGCCGGTCTCCTGGCTGCTCGTCGGGGATCCCGGTCCGCAGCCTCCGGCACGGGCGCGCCCGCCGCAAGCGGTCGGGCCGGGCGACGTCCTCGCGGGGCCCCGGCGACGTGCGCCGGGAGCCCCGCGAGGACGTCCCGCTCAGCGCTCGACGACGACGTGCTCGTTGGGCACGACGTGCGTCATCCTCAGCCCGGTGACGTCACGCGGGCCGTTCGCCCCGAGGTTCGCCAGCCGGGCGAGCTCGTGCTCGTCCAGCGTCTGGCTCTGCAGCGGCTCCAGGTGCCGGACGTCGTCCACGGTGATGCCGAGGCCCTCGCCGACCCGCAGGCCGAGCTCGTCGTCGGCCATCAGGAAGTGCCAGACCATCCGCTCCTGCACGGGGCGGGCGGCCTGGCCGATCAGCGTGACGAAGTTGCGGACCAGGTCGTCCTTCTCCCACTGGTCCATCA
>JAPSIJ010000606.1 GCA_031178805.1 Cellulomonas sp.
AGGTGCTGGAGGCCGTCACCGTGGGCGTGGACACCGAGGACGCGCAGCGGCTGCGCGACCAGTGGGAGGCGATGGACCTGCCGGTCCCGCTGCGGATCCTCGACTCGCCGTTCCGGGAGATCACCCGCCCGATCATCACCTACGTCCGCTCGATCCGGCGGGAGAGCCCGCGGGACCTGGTGGTCGTGTACATCCCCGAGTACGTCGTCGGGCACTGGTGGGAGCAGCTGCTGCACAACCAGAGCGCCCTGCGGCTGAAGGGCCGGCTGCTGTTCACCCCCGGGGTGGTCGTGGCGTCGGTCCCGTGGCAGCTGGCGTCGACCGAGGGGCAGACCGGTATGGAGGAGCACGTGCGCAGGACGACCTCTCGTGGGCTCTGAGCGGGGCGCCGCGGCGCCGGCGCCGGGCGACGTGCTGGAGCTCGAGATCGGGCCCGTGGCCCACGGCGGCCACTGCGTCGCGCGGTGGCACGGCGCCGGCGACGACGGGCCGGGGCGGGTGGTGTTCGTCCGGCACGCGCTGCCCGGCGAGCGGGTCCGCGCCCGGGTGACCGAGGCGGGGGACCGTGCGAAGTTCTGGCGCGCCGACGCGGTCGAGGTGCTCGAGGCCTCCCCGGACCGCGTCGAGTCCGCCTGGCCCGAGGCCGGCCCCGGCGGGGTCGGCGGCGGCGAGCTCGCGCACGTGCGCCTCGACGCGCAGCGCGCGTGGAAGGCGGCCGTGCTGCGCGAGCAGCTGCAGCGCCTCGCGCACCTGGACCGCGACGTGCCGGTGCTCGCCCTGCCGGGCGACGACGAGCGCGGCGGCCTCGGCTGGCGCACCCGGGTCGGCTTCCTCGCCGACCGGGAGGGCCGGGCCGGCATGCGCCGGTTCCGCTCGCACGACGTGCTGCCGGTGGAGCGGATGCCGCTGATGAGCGACGCCCTCGCCGAGCTCGACCTGCTCAGCCGCCGCTGGCGCCCGGGCGCCCGGGTGGAGGCCGTCGCCCCCGCGGGTGGCGACAGCCCGCTCGTGCTGGTGGACGACCAGCCGTTCGACGTGCGCCGCGGCAAGGCGGACCCCCGCCCGAACGCCCGGTCCGCCGTGCGCGAGCAGGTGCGCGTGGGCGAGCGGGAGTGGACCTACCGGGTCGCGGGCGCGGGCTTCTGGCAGGTGCACCGGGAGGCGCCCGCGGCGCTGACCGGCGCGGTGCTCGGCGCGCTCGGCGACGCGGCGGGGGCCACGGTGCTCGACCTGTACTCGGGAGCGGGCCTGTTCACCCTGCCGCTGGCCGACGCGGTGGGGGAGTCCGGCACCGTCGTCGCCGTGGAGGGCGACGCCCGGGCGGTGCGCGACGCCCGCCGCAACGTGCACGACCGGCCCCAGGTCGCCCTGCACGCCGGCGACGTCGCGGGCGTGCTCGCCTCCGGCGCGGCCGGCGGCGGCGCCGACGCGGTCGTGCTCGACCCGCCGCGGGTCGGCGCCGGCCGGGACGTCGTCCGCGCGGTCGCGGCCCTCGCGCCCTCCCGGGTGGTCTACGTGGCGTGCGACCCCGCCGCCCTGGCCCGGGACGTGGCCTACCTCGCCGAGGAGGGCTACGCGCTCGCCGAGGTCACCGGGTACGACCTGTTCCCGATGACGCACCACGTCGAGGCCGTCGCGCTGCTCACCCGCTGAGCCGCGCCGGCGGGTGCCCCGGGGCCGTCAGGGGGTC
>JAPSIJ010000090.1:0-1954 GCA_031178805.1 Cellulomonas sp.
CGCGTGACGCGTGTGGCTGCCATCGACTGCGGGACCAACTCCATCCGGCTCCTGGTGGCCGACGTCGACCTCGCCTCGGGGACCCTCGTGGACCTCGACCGGCGCATGGAGGTCGTGCGGCTCGGCCAGGGCGTGGACCGCACCGGCCGGATCGCCCCCGAGGCGCTGGCCCGGACGCTGGACGCCACCCGCCGGTACGCCGCGGTGTGCCGCGACCTGGGCGTCGAGGCCGTGCGGTTCGTCGCCACCTCCGCCTCCCGGGACGCCGAGAACCGCGACGAGTTCGTCGCCGGCGTCCGCGACGCCCTCGGCGTCGAGCCCGAGGTGATCGGCGGCGTCGAGGAGGCGCAGCTGTCGTTCCGCGGCGCCACCGGCGTGCTCGGCTCCGCGCACCGGGCGCCGTACCTCGTCGTCGACCTGGGCGGCGGCTCCACCGAGGTCGTCCTCGGCGGGAGCGCGCCCGAGGCGGCGTACTCGATGGACGTCGGCTGCGTGCGGATCACCGAGCGGCACCTGCGCTCCGACCCGTCGGCCGCCGAGGAGGTCGCCGCCGCCGAGGCCGACGTGCACGCCGCCCTGGACGTCGCCGCGCAGCACGTGCCGCTCGGCCGGACCGCCACGCTGGTCGGGCTCGCGGGGACCGTCACCACCGTCACCGCGCACGCGCTCGACCTGCCGGCGTACGACCCCGCCGCGATCGACGGCGCCGTGCTCCCGGTCGACGCCGTGGTGGCCGCCTGCGACGACCTGCTGGCCCGCGACAAGGACTCCCGGGCCGCGCTCGGCTTCATGCACCCCGGCCGGGTCGACGTCATCGGAGCGGGCGCGCTGGTGTGGCGGGCGGTCGTGCAGCGGGTGCGCGCCGAGGTCCAGGCCGCCGGCGGCACGCTGACCGAGGTGGTCACCTCGGAGCACGACATCCTCGACGGCATCGCGTGGAGCGTCGCGGAGCGCCTCCCCACCGCCTGACCGGCTGCGCGGCGGCCCGGCTGCGCGGCGGCCCGCGCGCCCGGCGGCGCCCGCGGGCGCGCCGAGGTCGTCCGTCCCCGGCGAGGTCGTCCCCTGCAGGTGACGACCTCGCCGGCATCTGACGACCTCGCCGGGATCTGACGACGTCACCCGTCTGCCGACGCGCCGGCGCAGATCCGGTAGCGAGTTCCGCCCGGTAGTGCGGTATCTGTACTACCGTGTGTCCTGCGGGAGCCGAGGAGGGTCGGCTCCCGCACCACGCAGCGGTGCCGCGGCCGACAGGGGGCCGGTCGCGGCACCGGCGCCGGGCGCCCCAGCGGGGCGGGCCGGCCCGACCAGGAGGCCTCGCCGGTGGACACCACCCAGCTGCTGAAGGGCGTGCTCGACGTGGCGGTGCTCGCCGTGGTCGCGGAGGAGGACGGGTACGGCTACGACGTCGTCCGCCGCCTGCGCGCCGCGGGGCTGACCGACGTCGGGGACGCCTCCGTGTACGGCACGCTCCGGCGGCTGTACTCCCAGGGCGCGCTGACGTCCTACGTGGTGCCGAGCGACGAGGGCCCGCACCGCAAGTACTACGGCATCAACGCCCAGGGTCGCGCGATGCTCGCGTCCCAGCGGACGGACTGGACCGAGTTCGCGGGCACGATGACCCGCCTGCTCGACGGGGAGGGGGCAGCGTGAGCGGGACCGCGAGCACGCAGGAGCGGGTGCGGGAGGCGGTCGCCCGGTACGCCGCGGCGGTGCGCCGGCACCTGGGCGACCTGCCGCCCGACCTGGTCGAGGACCTGACCGACGGCCTGGAGGCCGACCTGGTCGACGCGCTGGAGGACGGCGCCGCGCTGCCCGCCGGCGCGGTCGTCGACCTGGACGACCGGTTCGGCGAGCCCGGCGCGTACGCGGCGGAGCTCCGCGCCGCCGCGGGGCTGCCGGACGCCGTCCCGGCGCGGGCGCCCCGCCCGTGGCCCGACGGGCTCGCCCGCGCCGG
>JAPSIJ010000090.1:2054-7832 GCA_031178805.1 Cellulomonas sp.
CCGCGCCGGTGGCCCGGGCGGCGGCCGACCTGCGGCCGCTGTGGTGGGTGGCGCGGGCGTGGGTGCTCTACCAGGTCGTGATGTGGCTGGCCGCGGAGTGGAGCGTTCTGCCCCGGCTCGTGCGGCCGGAGCGGGACGGCGTCCCCGGGTCGGCCCGGCACTGGGCGCTGCTGCTGGTGCTGGCCGTGGTCTCGGTGCAGTGGGGGCGCGGCCGGTGGGGCGCGGGCCAGCTGCCGCGGCTGTCGCGCGCGCTCACCGTGGTGGCCCTGCTGCTGGCGCTGCCGGTGGCGGTGTTCACCTGGGAGTCGCGGTACTACGCCCCGGTCGCGGCGACCGTGCAGTACGTCGAGGTGCCGGTCGAGCTGCCGGGCCCGCAGGACGGCGTGTGGGTGGACGGGATGCAGGTGAGCAACCTGTTCGTCTACGACGCCGAGGGCGACCCGCTGTCCGGCGTGCAGGTGTACGACGACCGGGGCCGCGCGGTGCGGACCACCACGGACGAGGGGCTGGGCAGCTGGACGTTCCCCGGCGTGGACGAGCCGTGGACGTTCGTCCCGTCGTGGGACGAGGACGGCCGGGCGCGGTGGAACGTGTACCCGCTGCAGGGCGCGCCCACCGACGAGTTCGCGTTCAGCGGCGAGCCGGGCGTCGCCCCGGAGCTGACCGGAGAGCCGCGCACGCCGCCGCGCCCGTTCGCCAAGGCGCCCGCCGTGCAGCCGGGAGCGACCCCCGCGGCGGGCTCCGGGGCGGGGGACCGAGGTCCCGGTCCGACCCCCGGCGCGACGGCGTCGGCCGCGCCCACAGCCGGCTCCTGACCCGTTCCCAGGACTTTGTGCCCAGGATCACGTGGCGTCGGGTTCGCTTTCCACAAGTCATGGGACGTACCGTTGGACCCATGTCTGAGTCCACCGTCACGACCCCTGCGCCGACCTCCGGGCCGAAGCCCCGGAAGGTCCCGCGCATCGTCATCCTCGGCGGCGGGTCCGTGGGGCTGTACTCGGCTCGCCGGCTCCGTCGCCGCCTGGGGAACCGGGAGGCCGCGATCGTCGTGGTCGACCCGCGCCCCTACATGACCTACGCCCCGTTCCTGCCCGAGGCCGCCGCCGGCTCGATCGACGCCCGCTACGTCGTGGCGCCGCACCGCCGCGCGCTCAAGGGCATCGACGCGCTGCAGGGCAAGGTCACCGAGATCCGGCACGCCGACCGCACGGTGCAGATCACGCCCGAGGAGGGCGAGCCGTACTGGATCACGTACGACCACCTCATCGTCGGCCTGGGCTCCGTCGCCCGCACGCTGCCCATCCCGGGCCTGGCGGAGCAGGCGATCGGCTTCAAGAACGTCGAGGAGGCCATCGCCGTCCGCAACCACGTCCTGGGCCGGATCGACCGCGCGTCGTCCACCTGGGACCCGGAGCTGCGCCGCCGGATGCTGACCTTCACCTTCGTCGGCGGCGGCTTCGCCGGCGTCGAGGCGATCGCCGAGGTCGAGGACATGGCCCGCGACGCGATCAAGCAGTACCCGTCGCTGGCGCCGTCCGACCTGCGGTTCGTGCTGGTCGAGGGCTCGCGGCGCATCCTGCCCGAGGTCTCCGAGGAGCTCGGTGGCTACACCCTGGAGCAGCTGCGCAAGCGCGGCATCGAGGTGTACCTGTCCACGTTCCTGAACTCCTGCGTCGACGGCCACGTCGTGCTGTCGGACAAGACCGAGTTCGACTCCGAGACCATCGTGTGGACCGCGGGCGTCAAGGCGAACCCGGTGCTGCAGAACTCCGACCTGCCGCTGGACAAGATGGGCCGCGTCATCACGCTGGCCACGCTGCAGATCGCGGACGCCGAGGGCAACGTCGTGCCGGACGCGTACGCCGCCGGTGACTGCGCCGCCGTGCCGGACCTGTACAACCCGGGCTCGTTCTGCCCGCCGAACGCCCAGCACGCCATCCGCGAGGGCGCGCACCTGGCCGACAACCTGGCCCGCGTGCTGCGCAGCGCCGAGCCGACGCCGTACAAGCACAAGAACATCGGCGCCGTCGCGTCGCTGGGCATGTACAAGGGCGTCGCGCAGTTCCTCGGCAAGATCAAGGTCCGCGGCTTCCCGGCGTGGGTGCTGCACCGCTCGTACCACGTCATGGCGATGCCGACCCTGAACCGCAAGGTCGCCATCATGGCCGGCTGGACCTCCAGCCTGCTGTGGCGCCGCGAGACCGTCGCGCTGGGCTCGATCCACGACCCGCGCGCCGAGTTCCGCGCCGCCTCGGTGCCGCCGAAGCCGAAGGCCGAGGCGCCGGCCGCCCCGGCGAAGGCCGAGGACCACTCGCCCGTCCCGAGCTCCGAGGTGAAGCCCTCCGGCGCGAACCGGGCCGACGACACCTCCGCGGCCGACAGCGCCTCGGCGAAGGCCACCGCCTGAGCCGACCGGCTCGACCGACGCCCGCCCCCACCGCCACGGAGGGGGCGGGCGTCGTCGTCCAGGGCGGGTCCCGGCGCGGTGGCAGGATGGGCGCGCCGGCCCCCGTAGCCCAACCGGCAGAGGCAGCCGGCTTAAACCCGGCCCAGTGCGGGTTCGAACCCCGCCGGGGGCACCCCGCGGCCGGCGCCTGACCCGGTCAGACCCGGTCGAGCCAGGTCGGCTGCCGGCCGTGCGCCGCGGCGTCGAGCACCTCGCGCGCGACCGCCGTGATCGGCGCGGACTCCCGGTGCGCCCGCCGGGCCAGCAGCGCGAAGGCGTCGCCCTCGTCGAGGTCCATCAGGTAGCGGACCGCGCCCTTGGCCCGGTCGACCAGCGCGCGGTCCTCCGCCGTCGAGCGGATGGCGAGGGCGTCGAGGTCGGGGCGGTCGGCCGCGTGCACCACCGCCACCGCGGCGATGTCGGCGAAGCCGCGCGCGGTCGTGCGCTCGTCCGCGGTCAGCGGGTGCGCCGTCGGCAGGAAGAGGCCCAGCGCGCCGAACGGGCGCCCCGCCCAGCGCAGCGGCAGGGCGTGCGCGGCGCGGTAGCCGCTACGGACCAGCGGGCCGCCGAGCGCGGGCCAGCGCGCGCGCAGCGCCGTCTCGCCGACGACCGACACGTCGGCGTCCTGCGCCAGGGCGTCGATGCACGGGCCCGTGCCGACCTGCAGCTGGTACAGCTCCAGCGACCCGGCGGTGTGCGAGGAGGCGGCGAGCAGGTCGAGGCGGTCGGGGTGCGGGACCCGCACGTCCTCGGCGACGACGAGGCCCACGTCGCCGTCGAACGCCTCCGCGCACGCGGCGACGAGCTCGGTGAGGGTGCTGACCGCGTCCCGCTCGTCGGCGAGCGCGGCGAGGCCCGAGGCGAGCGCGGCGAGGGCGCCGGGGCGGCTCATGGTGCCCTCCTGGTGGTCGGTGGTGCGGGTGGCGTGCGTGTCATCATCGTCCACCCTCGGGTCCGAGCTGGAGCGTGCGGTCCAGCACCTGGTGCGCCACGTCCGCCATCCCGAGGTCGAGGGCGTACGCGTGCGCGCGGAGCAGGGCCGTGGCGTCGTCGGTGCCGACGGCGAGCTGGGCCATCACCATGCCGATCGCCTGGTTGATCGCGGAGCGGTCGTCCCAGGGCGCCTGGGCCGGGGCGGAGCCGGGGCTCGTGCCCTCGACCACCGCCACGGCCAGCAGGTCGGCGAGGAAGCCGAGCTCCTCGTCGTCCCGGGCGAGCGGCCCGGGCCGGGAGCGGTACAGCGCGAGCACGCCGAGCACCCCGCCGTCGGTGCGCAGCGGGACCGCGGTGAGCGTCAGCGCCGGCGTGCGGCGTGCCGCCGACTCCACGAACAGCGGCCAGGGCGAGGTCGCGTCGTCCAGGCGGGCGGTCACCGTGCGCTCCCGCTCCCGCTGCAGGGCGTCGGTGGCCGGGCCCTGGCCGACCACCTCGTGCAGCTGCTCGAGCTCCGCGGCGACGTCGTCGGTGGACCACAGCAGCATCCGCCCCGACGCGGCGTCGCCCGCGGGGCTCAGCGACAACGAGGCGCCGTCGGCGTCGGCGACCACGCGGACGGCCTCGCACAGCCGGCCCATCAGCGGCGCCTCGGGGCGGACCTGCGCGGCTGTCGAGGTCAGCGTGCTCAGCAGCGCAGAACGGTCCACCGTCGCTCCCGCCCCGTCGTCCGCCGCGCTGCCGCTCCGGCAGCCCGACCAGCGTAACCACTGCCCGAGGCCCTCGCCGCGCGGGGCGGGAATCCTCAGCCCGGTCGGGACGTTGGTCCCAGAGCGCGCCTCCCTCCGGGCGCCGGCCGCACGACGCCGGGCCCCGCGCGCACGCCGCCGACGACACCACCCGCGAGGGAGACGCATGACCACGCACGACGACACCGCGCTGCGCGAGCGGACCGCGCCGCAGCCGGACGGGCCCGCCGCGCCCGCCCCGGTCGACCGCCTGTCCCCCGGGGACCGGACGCTGATCGGCCTGCTGCTGGTCGCCGGGTTCACCGTGATCCTCAACGAGACCGTGATGGGCGTCGCGCTGCCGGTGCTGATGGCGGACCTCGGCGTCACCGCCGCGACCGGGCAGTGGCTGACCACCGGGTTCATGCTGACGATGGCCGTGGTCATCCCGGCCACCGGGTTCATCATGGGCCGGTTCCGGCTGCGCCCGATCTTCCTGACCGCGATGTCCCTGTTCACGCTCGGCACCGCGGTCGCCGCCGCGGCCCCCGGGTTCGGCGTGCTGCTCGCCGGCCGCGTGGTCCAGGCCAGCGGCACCGCCGTCATGCTGCCGCTGCTGATGACCACGGCGCTCACCCTGGTGCCGCCGAGCATCCGCGGCCGCACGATGGGCACGATCTCGATCGTCATCTCCGTGGCGCCGGCGATCGGCCCGACCCTCTCCGGCCTGGTCCTGTCCCAGCTCAGCTGGCGGTGGATCTTCGTCGTCATGCTGCCGATCGCGCTGATCGCGCTGTCGCTCGGCGCGTGGAAGGTCCGCGACGTCACCACGCCGCGGCCGTCGCGCCTCGACGTCGGCTCGCTGCTGCTGTCCGCCGTGGGGTTCGGCGCGCTGATCTTCGGCCTGTCCAGCATCGGCGAGTCCGCCGGCGGCCACGTGCTCGTGGCCCCGTGGATCCCGGTGACGGTCGGCGTGCTGTCGCTCGCGGCGTTCGCCGTGCGCCAGGTGCGCCTGCAGGACTCCGCCGACGGCCCGCTGATGGACCTGCGGGTGTTCGCCCACCGCTCGTACACCGTGTCCGCGCTGGTGCTGATCATCGGGTTCATGGCGATGTTCGGCGCGCTGATCGTGCTGCCGATCTTCCTGCAGCAGGTGCTCGAGCTCGGCACGCTGGAGACCGGCCTGCTGCTGCTGCCGGGCGGCGCCGTGATGGGCGCGCTGTCGCCGGTGGTCGGCCGGCTGTTCGACCGGTTCGGCCCCCGGCCGCTGGTCACCCCCGGCGTGCTGGCGCTGAGCGCGGGCCTGTGGCTGCTGTCGACCCTGCACCCCGGGACGCCGACCGGCGCCGTCGTGGCCGTGCACGTGCTGCTGAGCGTCGGCCTGGCGTTCATGATCACGCCGCTGTTCACGTCCGCCCTGGGCTCGCTGCCGCGCGAGCTCTACGGCCACGGCAGCGCGATCGTCAACACGCTGCAGCAGCTCGCGGGCGCGGCCGGCACGGCGCTGTTCATCACCGTGCTGTCCACCACCACCGCCGCCCGGGTCGCCGAGGGCGCGGACCCGCTGTCCGCCACCGCGGACGGCGTGCAGGGCGCGTTCCTGTGGGGCGGGATCGTCTCGCTGGTGGCCGTCGCGGCCTCGCTGCTGGTGCGGCGCCCGGCGAGCGTGCC
>JAPSIJ010000607.1 GCA_031178805.1 Cellulomonas sp.
GCCCCGGCGAGCAGCACGTCGGCCGTCGCGGTGAGGCTGCGCGCGGCGCGGGTGCCGGTCACCACGCCCAGCACGTCGGCCGCGGCGGTGCGCGCGAGCTCCCGGCGGCGCAGCGCGCGCAGGGCGGTGACCGCCGGGACCGGCTCGCTGGCGCGGGTGAGGAGGGCGTCGGCCTCGGCCGCGAGCCGCTCGTGGCTGCGCGGCTCGAGCTCGGCGTCGTCGGCCAGCCAGGCCACCGACTCCGGGGACCGGGCCAGCGCGTCGGCGACGTACCGGGACGTGGACAGCGCGCGCGCCAGCCGCTCGGCCGCCGAGCCGGAGTCGCGGAGCATCTTGAGGTACCAGTGGGTGCCGCCGAGCTCCTCGGACAGCCGCCGGAACGCCAGCAGGCCGCCGTCCGGGTCGGGGCCGTCGGCGAACCAGCCGAGCATCACCGGCAGCAGCTGGCGCTGGATGGCCGCGCGCCGGGACACGCCCTCGGTCAGCGCGGCGATGTGCCGCACGGCCCCGGCGGGGTCGCGGTAGCCGATCGCCGCCAGCCGCTCCCGGGCCTCCTCCGGGGCGAGGCTGACCTCGGCGGCGGACAGCTGCGCGGTCGCGGGCAGCAGCGGCCGGTAGAACAGCTCCTCGTGCAGGTGCCGCACGTCCCGGCGCACCTGCCGCCACCGGTCCAGCAGCCCCTCGGCGCCCTCGGCGCGCATGCCGACCGACCGGGCGAGCCGGCGCAGGTCGGCCTCGGCGGTGGGCATCAGGTGGGTGCGGCGCAGCCGGTACAGCTGGATCCGGTGCTCCAGCGCGCGCAGGAACCGGTAGCAGACCGCCAGCTGGGCGGCGTGCTCGCGGCCGACGTACCCGCCGGCGGACAGCGCGGCCAGCGCGGTGAGGGTGTTGCCGCTGCGGATCTCCGGGTCGGACCGGCCGTGCACGAGCTGCAGCAGCTGCACGGTGAACTCCACGTCGCGCAGCCCGCCGACGCCGAGCTTGATCTGCCGGTCGGCCTCCGCGGCGGGCACGTGCCGCTCCACCCGCCGGCGCATCGCCTGGGAGTCCTCGACGAAGTTCTCCCGCCGCACGGCCTGCCAGACCATCGGGTTGGTCACCTCGACGTAGGCCCGGCCGAGCGCGGGGTCGCCGGCGAGCGGCCGGGCCTTGAGCAGCGCCTGGAACTCCCACGTCTTCGCCCAGCGCTCGTAGTACGACCGGTGCGAGTCGAGCGTGCGGACCAGCGGCCCGTCCTTGCCCTCCGGGCGCAGCGCGGCGTCCACCGGCCACAGCGCGGGCTCGCCGGACGGCGCGCCGCACGCCCGGGCCAGCGCGGTCGCGAGCCGGGTGCCCGCGGCCAGGGCCGTCGCCTCGTCCACGCCCTCGACCGGCTCCGCCACGTAGACGACGTCCACGTCGCTGACGTAGTTCAGCTCGCGGCCGCCGGTCTTGCCCAGCCCGATCACCGCGAGCCGGACGCCCGCGCCGTGGTCGTCCAGCTCCGCGCGCGCCAGCGCCAGCGCGGCCTCCAGCGCGGCGGCGGCGAGGTCGGCGAGCGCCGCCGCCACGCCGGGCAGCCGGGTCAGCGGCTCGCCGCAGGTGAGGTCGGTCGCGGCGATCTGCAGCAGCCGCCGCCGGTAGGCCCGGCGCATCGCGTCGACGCCCTCGGCGCCGGCGGTCGCGGCCACCGGGACGGCGGCGTCCGG
>JAPSIJ010000608.1 GCA_031178805.1 Cellulomonas sp.
CGACCGGGCCGCGCGCCCGGTGCCCGCCCGGCGCGGCGCGCCCCGCACGGCCGGCGTGCCGCGGTCGCCCGCCCCCCGGACCGCGGCCACCCCCGCCACCCGCGGCGGTGCCGTCCCCGCGACCCGTGGCGGTGCCACGCCCGCGACCCGGGGCGGCGCCGCCCCTGCCACCCGCGACGGCGCGTCCCCGGCGGGCCGGTCCGGGGCGCCGCAGCAGTCCGTCCCGCGCCCTGCGACCCCCCGCCCGGCGGCGTCGCGCGCCCGGGCCACCCCGTCCGCGCCCCCGCGCGCGTCCGCCGCCCGGCCCAGCAGCTCGCGGCCCGGCGGCCGCGGGACCGGCGACCGGCGCCCCGGTCGCGCCGAGACCGTCCAGCAGCGCGTGCCCCGGCTGTTCACCGTCCGGGCGCTGGTGATGTTCGTGGTGCTGTCCATCGCGTTCGTCCTGGTGTTCCCCACGCTGCGGCAGTACCTCGACCAGCAGGTGCAGCTCGAGCAGCTCCGGGCGGAGGTCGCGCAGGCCGAGCAGGACAACGAGGACCTGCAGGCCGAGCTCGACCGCTGGTCCGACCCCGCGTACGTCGAGGCCCAGGCCCGCGAGCGGCTCGCGTTCGTGATGCCGGGGGAGCGGGCGCTGCGCGTCGCCGACCCCGAGGTGGTGCCCGAGCAGCCCGCGCCCGAGGGGCCCGCCGTGCCCGCCGCCGTCGAGCCCGACGACCCGACCCGGCCCTGGTACGCCCAGCTCTGGGACTCCGTGCAGGTCGCGGGCGTCGCCGGGACGGGGAGCACCGAGCCCGCGCCGGCGGGGGAGAATGGCACCGCGCCCGCCGAGCCGGACGCCACCGCCCCGGCGGACGGCGCGCCCGCGACGCCCTGAGGGCCGCGCCCGGCACCCGCCGCGCACGCACGACCCCGCACCACCCGTACGCCCCGCGCACCGCCGCGGACGACCGCGAACCACCCGAGGGACCACCGTGACCGACCTGCCCCAGAGCCTGCCCGACCCCGCCGAGGTCCCGCGGGCCCGCCACGACGCCCCCGAGGTGACCGAGGCCGACCTGGCGGTGCTGCGCGAGCAGCTCGGCCGGCCGGCGCGCGGCGTCGTCGGCGTCGCCGCCCGGTGCGCGTGCGGCCGCCCGCTGGTGGTGCGGACCGCCCCGCGCCTGGACGACGGCACGCCGTTCCCGACGACGTACTACCTCACCTGCCCGCCGGCCGTCGGCGCGGTCAGCACCCTCGAGGCGACCGGCCTGATGAAGGAGCTCACCGCCCGCGTGCAGGCGGAGCCCGAGCTGGCCGCCGCGTACCAGCGGGCGCACGCGGCGTACCTCGCGGACCGCGCCGAGCTCGGCGACGTCCCGGAGATCGCCGGCATCTCGGCCGGGGGGATGCCGACCCGCGTGAAGTGCCTGCACGTCGTCGTGGGCCACGCGCTGGCCGCGGGCCCGGGCGTGAACCCGGTGGGCGACGACGTGCTGCTCCGCCTCCGCGACGTGTGGCGCCCGGACCGCTGCACCTGCTGACGCGCCGCGCGCCGGCCGCGCCCGGGGTGCGAGGATGGTCCGCGTGACGCGTGTGGCTGCCATCGACTGCGGGACCAACTCCATCCGGCTCCTGGTGGCCGACGTCGACCTCGCCTCGGGGACCCTCGTGGACCTCGACCGGCGCATGGAGGTCGTGCGGCTCGGCC
>JAPSIJ010000609.1 GCA_031178805.1 Cellulomonas sp.
TCGGCGTGCCAGGCCGGCGTGCCGCAGCCGAGCCACGTGCTGCTCGCCATGGGGCTGGACGAGGCCGACGCGCGCGGCGCGCTGCGGTTCAGCCTCGGCCGGCCGTCCACCGCGGCCGACGTGGACGCGCTGCTGACCGCCCTGCCCGGCGTCGTCGAGCGCGCCCGCGCCGCCGGCCTCGCGGGACGGGTCGCCTGATGCGCGTCCTGGCCGCCCTGTCCGGCGGCGTCGACTCCGCCGTGGCCGCCGCCCGCGCCGTCGACGCCGGGCACGACGTGGTGGGCGTGCACATGGCGCTGTCCCGCAGCCGCGCGCAGCTGCGCACCGGCTCCCGGGGGTGCTGCTCCATCGAGGACGCCGGGGACGCCCGCCGCGCCGCCGACGTGCTCGGCATCCCGTACTACGTCTGGGACCTGTCCGAGCGGTTCGAGGACACGGTCGTCGCCGACTTCCTCGCGGAGTACGAGGCCGGCCGGACGCCGAACCCGTGCGTGCGGTGCAACGAGCACATCAAGTTCGACGCCCTGCTGGACAAGGCGCTGGCGCTCGGCTTCGACGCCGTCTGCACCGGGCACTACGCGCGCGCCGAGGCCGGGCCGGACGGCACGCCGGTGCTGCGCCGCTCGGTGGACCGCGCCAAGGACCAGTCCTACGTGCTCGCCGTGATGGGCCCCGCGCGGCTCGCGCGGGCGCTGTTCCCGCTCGGCGACGTCGCGTCCAAGGACGAGGTGCGCGCCGAGGCGGCGGCCCGCGGGCTGTCGGTGTCCGCCAAGCCGGACTCGTACGACATCTGCTTCGTCGCCGACGGCGACACCCGCGGCTTCCTGCGCGACCGGCTGGGCTCGCGTCCCGGGGAGGTCGTGGACACCGACGGCACGGTGCTCGGCACGCACGACGGCGCGTACGGGTACACGGTCGGCCAGCGCAAGGGCCTGCAGCTCGGCCGGCCCGCCGCCGACGGCCGCCCCCGCTACGTGCTCGCCATCGAGCCCGTGCAGAACCGGGTCGTGGTGGGCGGCGCCGAGGAGCTCGCCGTCGACGCGCTCGAGGGCTCCGGCGCGGTGTGGTTCGGCCCGCCGCCGGCGGACTGGACGTCCTGCCTGCTGCAGGTGCGCGCGCACGGGGCCGCCGTGCCGGTGCGCGCCCGGGCGACCGCGGAGGGCGGCCTGGCGGTGCGCGTCGACGGCGCCCTGCGCGGCGTCGCGCCGGGGCAGTCCGCCGTGCTGTACGGCGGCGAGGACGGCACCCGGGTGCTGGGGCAGGCCACCGTTGACCGGGCGACCCGCGTCGCGCCGGCAGGGGCGACGGCGTGACCGCCGTCAGCGGGACCGGTCCCTGGCCGGGGACCGAGCCGCTCGAGGCGCAGCAGACCGTGCTGGGCGACCTCGCGGACCTGCCCGACGGCGTGCCGGGCCTGCCGTGGACCGTCCGGCTCGCCGAGCGCGGCCCGTACGGCACCCTCGCCGCGCACGCGCTGGGGCTGCTGGACGGCATGCCCGCGGAGCTCGGCCCGCACGGCTGGCGGCTCGCCGACCGGCCCGGCGGGGACGCCGCGCGCCTGGCCGCCGCCCGGCGCGCCGACCTGGACGCCCTCGCGATCGCGGCGCACGGCTGGTCCGGGCCGCTCGTGGTGCCGGTCGCCGGCCCGCTGACCCTCGCCGCGAGCGTGTACCTGGCCCGCGGGG
>JAPSIJ010000610.1 GCA_031178805.1 Cellulomonas sp.
GATGACTGACGTCGGCGAGCACACCGGGACCGGGACCGACCGCGCGAGCCTGCGCGACGAGGCGGAGGCGGTGCTGCGCCGCCTCGTGGGGCGGGACGACGCCCGGCTGCGCGACGACCAGTGGCGGGCGATCGACGCGCTCGTGTCCGACCACCGCCGCGCGCTGGTCGTGCAGCGCACGGGGTGGGGCAAGTCCGCGGTGTACTTCGTCGCGACCGCGCTGCTCCGGGCGCGCGGCGCCGGGCCCACCGTGCTGGTGTCCCCGCTGCTCGCGCTGATGCGCAACCAGGTGTCGTCGGCGCAGCGCGCCGGGGTGCGGGCGGCCACGCTGAACTCCGCGAACGTCACCGAGTGGGACGAGGTGCACGCGCAGATCGCCGCGGGCGAGGTGGACGTGCTGCTGGTCTCCCCGGAGCGGCTCACCCACCCCCAGTTCCGCGACGAGGTGCTGCCCCGCCTCGCGGCGGACGCGGGGCTCGTCGTGATCGACGAGGCGCACTGCATCTCCGACTGGGGGCACGACTTCCGCCCGGACTACCGCCGGATCCGCACCCTGCTGGCCGAGCTGCCGGACGGCATCCCCGTGCTCGCCACCACCGCGACCGCGAACGCCCGGGTGACGGCCGACGTCGCCGAGCAGCTGGGCACGGCGGTGCGCGACGACGTGCTGGTGCTCCGCGGCCCGCTGGACCGGTCCAGCCTCGACCTGTCCGTGGTGCGGCTGCCGGACACCGCCGCGCAGCTCGCGTGGCTGGCGCAGAACCTGCCCGCGCTGCCGGGGTCCGGGATCGTCTACTGCCTGACGATCGCCGCCGCGCAGCAGGTCACGGAGCACCTGCGCTCGGCCGGGCTGGACGTCCGCACCTACACCGGGCAGACCGACCCCGCCGAGCGGGAGGTGGCGGAGGCCGACCTGCTCGGCAACCGGGTCAAGGCGCTCGTGGCGACGTCGGCGCTCGGCATGGGCTTCGACAAGCCGGACCTCGGGTTCGTGGTGCACGTCGGGGCGCCGTCCTCCCCCATCGCCTACTACCAGCAGGTCGGCCGCGCCGGTCGCGCCGCGGAGGCCGTCGGGGGCAGCGCCGCCGCCGTGCTGCTGCCGGGCCGCGAGGACCGGGCGATCTGGGAGTGGTTCGCCTCGACGGCGTTCCCGCCGGAGGACGACGTGCGCGCGGCCCTGCGCGCGCTGGCGGCGGGCGGCACGCTGTCGACCGCGGCGCTGGAGACCCACGTGTCGCTGCGCCGGTCCCGGCTGGAGCAGATGCTCAAGGTGCTGGACGTGGACGGCGCCGTGCGCCGGGTGCGTGGCGGCTGGGAGGGGACCGGCCAGCCGTGGTCCTACGACGCCGAGCGGTACGACCGGGTGACGGCGACCCGCCGCGCGGAGCAGCAGTCGATGGTCGACTACGTCGCCACGGAGGGCTGCCGGATGGCGCACCTGCGCCGGGCGCTGGACGACCCGGAGCTCGCGGGGCCCGGGGGCGCGGACTGGCGGTGCGGGCGGTGCGACCGGTGCACCGGCGCGACGGTCGGCACCACGCCGGACGCCGAGCACGTGGCGGGCGCGCAGGCGCTGCTGACGGCGGCGGGCGTCGCGGTCGACCCCCGGCGGCAGTGGCCGTCCGGCATGGCGACGCTCGGCGTGGACCTGAAGGGCCGGATCGCCGCGGACGAGAGCGC
>JAPSIJ010000091.1 GCA_031178805.1 Cellulomonas sp.
TCGTGCCCAGCGGTCACGTCACTGCTCCCGGGCGGCGGTGGCGGCGGTGGCCCACGCCTCGAGCTCGTCGGCGTGCTGGTCGACGAACCCCTGCTGCAGCTCGTGGTCGATCCGCGTCCGCTCGGCGACGAAGTCCACCTCCTCCTGGCAGTCGACGTCCGCGACGGCCTGGCCGATCTCCTTCTCGGTGAACGCCGCGAGCGCGGCCTCGTCGACCTCGGGCGCCGGCGGGCCCTCCGGCTCGGCCTCCCAGTCCCACGACTCGCTCAGCGCCGCGTACTCCGGGTCGTCCCAGCCCTGCAGGGCGTTGTACTCCGTGTACAGCGCGTCCTGGGCGGCGTACACCCCGGTCAGCGCGTCGTAGCCCTCGTCGGCCATGCACGAGGACCAGGCCTGGTCGAGGGCCACGACCTGCGGGTCGGCCCCGGAGGCCTCCTGGAACCGCTCGAGCTCGTCCTCGAGCCCGGCGAACTCGTCGGACTCGACGCCGCCCTCGTACACCTCGTGCTGCGCCGCGCCGTAGCAGCCGGCGGTCGTCCAGTCGTACTCCTGCTCGCCGTCGCCCTCGACCGGCGGGCCGTGCAGCGCCTCCGACCAGGCCGCCGCCTCGCTCTCGGACATCTGCTCGACGTACTCCTGGTTCGGGTCCACCCACTCCTCGGCCTCCGCGTCGTCCGGGGAGGCCCACGGGTCGGTGCTGATCCCGTACCCGTACTGCTCGGCGAACTCGCGGGTGCCCCACTCGACGTCGAGGTCGTCCGAGCTGACGGTGCCGCCGCTGGTCTCGGCGGGCGTGTAGTCGAAGCCCTCCTCCTGCATGCAGGCGGCGACCAGCTCCTCGACCCGGCGGTTCTGCCGGTCGGACTCGGCCTGCATCTCCTCCTCGGTCCGGTCGTCGTCCAGGTTGTACCCGTAGATCCGCGCCAGGTACTCGTCGAGCGGGCCGGGGGTCCACTCGTCCGAGGCGGACGCCGTGCCACCCCCGTCGCTGCTCGAGCACCCGGCGAGCGCGAGGACCGCGAACGCGGCTGCCGCGGCCGCGGCACGGGAGGATCGGGTGGTGGTCATCGGGTGGCCCCTTCGTCGGTGGCGCGTCGGCTGCCCCTCCGACGACGCCCGCCCAGCATGGCGCGGACGACCGCTCCCGCGTGGGCGTTCCGGCAGGTGACCTGTGCGGATGCTGTGCGTCCACCCCGGACGGTAGGGGCGTGGCGGGGCGCGCGGCGTCCGCCCGGGGGTGGATCGCGGGCGCGGGTCCGTCCGCCGGTGGGCGGACGGCCCGGGCGGCGCGCGGCCACCTGCCGGGGCCCGCGTCAGTCGCGCCGATGGTCCGCCGTCGCCCCGAGCTCCGCCCGCCACCGGGCGAGCAGCCGGGCGGTGGCGGTGCTGTCGCCCCACGGCATCCGCGCGTCCTCGAGGTGACCGGCTGCCGCCGCGGCGGCGAGCGCACGCGCCTCCACCAGGAACGGGTCGACGACGGGGACCTCGACCTGCTCCGTGGACGTCCCGGTCCGGATCTCGAAGGAGTGCGCGGACGCCCGGCCGGAACCCCATCCCTGCTCGGCGTGGATGCTGCCGCGGTCGCCCTCGACGTGGACCGCCCGCGAGAGGCTGCGGGTGATGGCTGCCTCGACCCGCGCACCGAATCCGGGGCCCGTCACCAGGGCACGGGTGTCCGTCTCCACGCCCGTGCGGCGCTCGAGCGCGCCCTCGGCGTCGGTCACGGTCAGCGACTCGGGGGAGACCCCGGCCCACCGGGCGACGGCCACCGCGAGCGAGACGGGGTAGCCGCCGACGTCGTACACCGCGCCACCGGCGAACGCGGGGTCGAACAGGCGCCCCGAGCGCGTCGGCGCCGCGAACCCGAAGCTCGCGCGCACGGACCGGACGCGACCGATGCGTCCCCCGACGACCGCGAGCCGCAGCGTGTCGGTGAACGGGCTGAAGCGGTACTTGTACGCCTCGACGACCGGGAGGGCGGCCGCCTCGGCCGCGGCCGCCACCGCCGCGGTCTGCGCCGGGTCGAGCCCGAGCGGCTTCTCGCACAGCACCGGCTTGCCGGCGCGCAGGGCCTGCACCGTCAGCTCGGCGTGCGTGGTGTGCACCGTGCCGATGTAGACCGCATCCACCCGGGCGTCGGCGAGGACCTCGGCGTAGGTCCCCGCGCCGGCCACCCCGTGCTCCGCGGCGAACCGCCGGGCGCGCGTCCCGTCCGAGCTGCCCACGGCCACCACGCGGGCGTCGTCCGCACCGGCGAGCGAGGCGAGGAACGTGCGCGCGATCTGCCCCGTCCCCAGGACCGCCCAGCGGGTCGTCGTCATCGTCGTGGGTCCGGACCTCTCGGGGCGGCACTGCGGGGGCTCGCCACGGACGATACCGGTAGCGGCCTCCCGCGCGCGGGTGCCACGGACGCAGCGCGCAGCGCCTCCGCGGACGACGCGCGACGCGGGTCCGGGATGCCGCACACGTGATCGCCACGCGTCGCCGCTGCCCGAGGACGAGGAGCCCTTCGTGAAGGTCAGGACCTCCATCGAGATCGCGCTGCCGCGGGAGACCGTCGTCCAGCTGCTCGAGGACCCCGCGCACCGGCCGAGACCATCACGCGCCGGGAACCGGCCGACCTCCGCGACGTCCCGGCCGACCGCGCGATCCACGTCGAGCGCGAGATCGTCGCCGACGGCATGTGGAACGCGGCGCGCGACCGTCTGACCGCGAGCGGCCCGGGGAGCACGCTCTGGGTGAGCGAGAACGAGTACCGGTTCACCGGTCTCCTGCGGCTGGCGGCACCTCTGCTGCGCGGTGCCTTCGTGAAGCAGTCACGGCAGCACCTGGCGGACTTCAAGGCCTTCGCCGAGTCCGGGACAGACGTCCGCCAGGCGGGAGCAGGGGGACGGGCGGGCTAGGGTCGGCGTCGTGAGGGCGCCCCCGGTGACCATGTTGTGGGAGCCCGCAGCCGCCCGAGCCGCGCTGTCGGAGCGCTTCGGCTTCGCCGGCGCCGCCGCGGCCGGCGGGCACCTCGCCGCCGCGATCGCCGACCACTGGGGCCGGCGCGTCACGTGCGAGCGCCTCGTCCTGAGCGACCAGAACCTCCTCGCGTGCGTGCACGGTGGCGGCCGGTCCTTCGTCGTCAAGGCCTGTGCCGCCGAGACGCAGTTCGGCCGTCTCGCCGCCGTCGCGGAGGTGGTGGCCGTCGTCGGCGCCCAGGGCCTGCCCGTGGCCGCGCCCGTGCCGGCTCGGGACGGCACCCACCGCGTGGTGGTCGCCGGACCGGTGCCGCTGTCGGTGTTCGTCATGCCGATGATCGCCGGCACGCCGCTCGATCCGGAGGACGGTGCCGCCCTGCGGGCAACCGGTGCAGCCCTGGCCCGGATGCACGGTGCCCTGGCCGGGATCGACGTCGACCTGCCCGGACCCGTGCCGCCCGCCGTGCGTGGAGCCGCGGACCCACGGCCGGTCCGCCCGCTGCCGGAGGGCTCGCCCGGCCGCACCCGCGCACCGCGCGCGGCCGCCCGGCTGGACGGCCTCCTCGGGGGGCTGGCGGACCTCGGCGCGGCGACGACCCTCGTGCACGGCGACGTCCGGGGGGCGAACGTGCTGATCGCCGACGGGGGAGCGGCCGTGCTGCTCGACCACGACAGCATGGGGCTCGGGCACCGCGTGCTCGACGTCGCGCGAGGCGCCGCGACGATCGCCACCCGGTTCCGGAGCTGGCACCCGCCGCCGCCCGGCGCGCGCCGGCACGTGCTCGACGGGTACCGCGAGGTCGCCGCGCTGACGCCGCTCGAGGACCAGTGGCTCGACGCCGCGCTGCTCGCCGAGAGCCTCCGTCAGATCCCGGCCGGCGACGACCCCGCCGGCTGGGCGGCAGCTGTCGAGCGCGACCTCTGACTCCGCGGGTGCGGGTCGTGAGGAGCTCCGGTGCGCCACGCAGACCCCTACCGGCGCATCAGCGGCTCACGGCCGGTCCTGTTCGCTGCCGTGCCGGCCCCCGCTGTGCTGCACGGAACGAGCCGTCGCCGAGGGAGTGCCGACCTCCTCGACGCCGTGGTCGCCGCAGGGGGTCGTGGTCACGCCGGCGTGCTGGATCCGCGTCACGAGGAACCAGCGGATGTCGCTGCGCAGGCGGCACCAGCCGATCAGGTACCACCGGCCCTTCCGCGATCCGAACATGACGGGCTCGACATCACGGGTCGACGTGCTGCCGTCACCCGCGACGTACCGGATCCGCACGACGCGCTGCTCGGCCATCGCCTCCTCGAGCGCGGACCGGATCGCGCGCGACGACGACGGGGGAGCGTCCACCCACACGCGGCCCGCGAGCTCGTCCGCCTTCTTCCGGGTCGCGGGGTCCAGGACGTCCAGGATCTTCCGGACGCCGGCGGAGGCGAGATCCGCGTAAGGAGCGTCCGAGGCGGCGGAGACGGCGGCGAGCAGCGCGACCGCCTGGGCCGGAGACAGGCTGATCGGCGGGAGGTTCGCGCGAGCGGCGAGACCGTATCCACCACCGGGCCCCGGGCGCGACCAGATCGGCGCACCGGCGTTCTCGAGGGCCGCGAGATCCCGCTTCACCGTCCGCACCGAGACCCCGAACTCCGCGGCCAGGCGCTCGGCGGTGCACCCACGCGGACCGTGCCGGCGGAGCATCTCGACCAGTGCGTGCAGCCGCTCTGCCCGCCTCAGGGCCGGACCCCAGCAGAATTCATGTCAGAGATCGTGACACACCGCTGTCCACGGGCCCTGCGAGCATCGCCGCATGACGAGGACGACGAGCACGACGAGCACCACAGGCGAACCGACCATCATCCTGATCGCCGGCCACTGGCTCGGGGCGTGGGCCTGGGACGAGGTGGTCGAGCACCTGACAGCCGCCGGCAGGCGAGCGGTGCCGATGACCCTCCCCGGCCTGGACGCGACCGACCCCGGGCGCGCGTCCAGGACCCTGGACGACCAGGCAGCGGCGATCGAGCGGGCCGTGGACGAAGCCGGAGCCGGGCAGCCGGTGGTGATCGTCGCGCACAGCGGAGCGAACGCCCCGGTCAGCATCGTGCTCGACCGGCACCCCGAGCTCGTGCGCCGCGTGGTCTGGGTCGACAGCGGACCGGTCGCGCCCGGGACCGTCTTCGCCGCGGACGACCTGGACGAGCTGCCCTTGCCGCCCTTCGAGGTGCTGCGCGAGCAGGCCAGCCTCGACGGCCTCAGCACGGACAGCCTCGACCGCTTCCGCGCGCGCGCCGTCCCGGAGCCGGGGCCGGTGCTCCGCCAGGCGGTGGAGCTGACCAACGACGCCCGCCTGCGGATACCCGCCACGCTGGTGTGCTGCTCGATCCCGGGCGCCCAGGTGATGGAGCTGGCCAGCGCCGGCCACCCCGTGTTCGCTCAGGTCGCCGGGCTGGAGCACGTCGACGTCGTGGACCTTCCGACCGGTCACTGGCCCATGTGGAGCCGCCCGGAGGACCTGGCCCACCTCATCGCCACCGCAGCGAGCTCGGAGGTGGGCTGAACCGCGGGTCTCGCCGAGGGGCCGACAGCGCTGTCGCCGCCCGGAGCCGAACCCGCCGAGGTCGTCGCGGGCGCCGATGTCCGGTTGGGCGCGGACGTATGTGGGTGGCCTAGGCCGCGGTCACCATCGCGCTCCACCGCCCCGGCTTGTCGGTGGGCGATGGCGTGGTCGTACTCGAGGGCGCCGGCGACGTGGCGCAGCGGGCACGCGGCGACCATCCGCCCGATCGGGGCGTCGTCCGACAGGAGGTGATCCTGCCCGACGACGTCACCGAGCATGCGGGGACGCAGGCGGTCGGCCAGCGGCCTGGGGGCGTCGTCCACCTCGAACAGCGACGGCGGGTCCTGCGTCACCGGGACTGCTCGGACGCCTGGCCGGCGACGAAGTGGTAGGACCCCTGCACGAGCTCCTCGACGAGCCGACGGGTGACGCCCGAGCCGGGTCCGACCGAGATCCAGTGCTCCTTGTCCAGGTACCGCCCGCGGGTGATCGAGTCGTGGTCACGGCGCAGGAGGTCGCCTTCCACACGTCCAGGTGCGGGGTGAACGGCCGCCCGTTGCTGACCTCGTCGAGCCTCTTCGCGGTGTCGCGGGCGATCGTCTGCAGCTCGGCTCCCGACAGGGTCACTGCTCGTCCCTGCCGAACAGCGCGGGGTCGACCGGCCGCTGCGCGCGGGGCAGTTTCTCCACGACCAGCAGGTAGGACTCGGTCACCAGGTCCTCGACCAGGGAGGGGTCCAGGGAACCACCCGGGTGCAGCGTGATCCAGTGCCTCTTGTTCATGTGGTAGCCCGCGGTGATGTCGTCGTGCTCGCTGCGCAGGGCCTTGGCGTCGTGCGGCTCGGACTTCAGGATCACGATCGGCTCGCCGGTCACCTCGGTCAGGAGCATGAAGACCTTGCCCCGGACCTTGAACACGTCCCACTCGGGCCCGAACGGGTGCTCCAGGTCGGCCCCGGGCAGCTCCTCGGCGCGCTCGCGCGCCCGCTTCTGAACGGTCTCGCCCTGCATCGGATCTCCTTCGCTCGGGTCGCCTCTCAAGTGCGTACTACGGTACGTACTACCACTGACAAGCCGCCCAAGGGGGACCGGTGCGCAAGGGCAGACCCAACGACCCGCAGCGTCGCGATCGCATCTTGCGGGCCACGCTCGCGGTGATCGGTGACGAGGGCGTGCACGCGACGTCCTACCGACGCGTCGCGGCGCGCGCCGAGGTCCCGCTCGGGTCGATGACCTACTACTTCACCGACCTCGAGACCCTGATCGTCAGCGCCTTCGAGTCCCTCGGGCAGACCCTGCAGCCGCTCTACGCGAACCCATTGCGCGACGCGCGCGACGATGCCGAGGCGGTGGAGGCGCTCGTGGCGGCGACCTGCGGTGCCACGAGCCCCAGCCGGCACGAGATCCGCCAGTACACGGAGATGTACCAGTACGCGGCCCGCAGCGCGCGGGTCGCCGAGCTCGTCCGGGAGTTCCAGGACGAGTCGTTGCACGTCCTGCGCCGGCGGTTCTCCGACGGGGCCGCGCGGGCCGTCGACGCCCTCATCTGGGGGTGGTGGACGTATCGCTCGTTCCACGACACACCTCTGGACGAGGAGATCGTCCGTCGCGCGTTCGGTGCGCTCGTCGCCGAGCTCGCCGACGACACCAGCAGCGGCAGCACTGAGGGCGAGCCCACGTGAGCTGACGCCGCCCACCAGCGCGAGCGGCACCACCCCGTCACACACCTACGGACGACCACACCGAAGGGACCGACAGAGCGACACGATCACGACCGGGGACCAGACCCCGGCGACCATGCGAGCGGTCGTCGTCTCGCGACCCGGCGGGCTCGAGGCGCTGGAGATCCGGGACATGCCGGTCCCGGCGCGCGAGCCTGGCTGGGTCCTGATCGCCGTGCGGGCCTTCGGCGTCAACGAGTCCGAGGTCACCACCCGCAAGGGCGAGTCCGACGCCGAGGTCACCTACCCGCGGGTCCCCGGGATCGAAGCAGTCGGGGTGGTCGCAGGCGCCGACGCCGGCAGCGTCGGGGGAGACGAGGCGCGCGTGGCAGATGTCGAGGTGGCCGGCTTCGCCGCGATCTTCGACGCGCTCCCGACGCCGTACCTGGTGCTGGACACGGATCTGCGGATGGTGGCGGCGAACCGGGCGCGCGAGGAGGCGACGGGCGTACCGGCCCGCGAGGTGGTGCGGCAGTACCTGTTCGACGCCTTCCCCGACGACCCTGAGGACCGGGACGCGCAGAGCACCTCCCAACTGCGAGCGTCCCCCGAGCGGGTGATCGCGACGGGG
>JAPSIJ010000611.1 GCA_031178805.1 Cellulomonas sp.
CGTCGCGCCGTACGGGCGGAACGGGTGCGCCGGGGTGTCCGCGTTGTACTCCAGGTCGGGCTGCCAGCCGGCGTCGAAGTGCTCGGGGATCCGCCAGTCGTTGTCGCGCGCGAACCCGTGCACCACCCGGGTCAGCACCCGCACGGCGCGGTCCAGCCACACCCGCTCGCCGGTCACCCCGTGCGCGGCGAGGTAGGCCTCGACGGTGTGCATGTTCGCGTTCACGCCGCGGTACCCGTCCAGCGTGCCGAACGTGCGGTCCCACGACTCGACGGCCATGCCGGCCTCGTCGTCCCAGAACCGCTGCTCGGACACGGCCAGCGCCTCGCGCAGCAGCGCCTCGGCGCCGGGGCGGCGCGCGGCGGCGGCCGAGGCGGTGGCGAGCACCACGAAGGCGTGCGGGTACGCGGCCTTGTCGGCGTCGCGGGGCGTGCCGTCGGCGTTCACCTCGGCGAACCAGCCGCCGTGCTCCGCGTCCCGGAACAGGCCGTCCAGCGCGGCGAGGCCGTGGTCGACCAGCGCGGCGCTGCCCGGCCGGCCGAGCAGGTGCCCGAGCGCGTACACGTGCGTCATCCGGCAGGTGATCCACAGCTCCACCGGGCCCGGCAGCGGGCGGCCGACGTCGTCGAGGCGGAGGAACCCGCCCGACGGCGCGGCGGACGCCCTCCCGAACTCGAGCAGGCGGTCGGTCTCGGTCTCCAGCCAGCGGGCGTGCGCGGGCGTCGTCAGCCACGTCATGGGTGTCACCCTAGTCACACCCGGCCCCCCGCAGCAGGCCCGGCCCGCCGGCGCGTAAGCCCAGGCCGCGGGCGGTCCGAGGGGGTTCGTCCGAGTCGTCCTGGCCCTTTGACACCGGCCGCCGGACGCACCGAGAATCGTCGCGGACCGAGCCGCGCCGGCGCCGCGGGAGCCACGCCCACCGGGCGGCTCCCGGACGCCGCCCGGACGGCCCCGGCCCACCACCCCGACCGACCCGCCCCTGGGACGACCGTGCCCGCGTGCCCGCCATGCCGGGTGCGCGCCGAGCGACCAGACTGGTCACGCCGGTCCGACCCGCCGTCCCGCACGCCCCGCGACCCCAGGAGCACCCCGTGGCAGCTGCCGCCGACCGTCCCGCCGCGGTCCTCGACGGCCTCGACGCCGTCCTGTTCGACCTCGACGGCGTCCTCACCCCGACCGCGGTCGTGCACATGCACGCCTGGGCGCGGCTGTTCGCGCCCCTGCTGGACGCGCGCGGGGCGGCGCCGTACACGGACGCGGACTACTTCGCGCACATCGACGGCAAGCCGCGGTACGACGGCGTCGCGTCGCTGCTCGCCTCCCGGGGCATCGAGCTGCCGTGGGGCGACCCGGCGGACGACCCGGCCACGGAGACCGTCTGCGGCCTGGGCAACCGGAAGAACGCCGTGTTCACCCAGGTGCTCGAGTCCGAGGGCGTCACGCCCTACCCGGGCTCCGTGCGCCTGGTGGACGCGCTGATCGCGGACGGCCGCCGCGTCGCCGTGGTGTCCAGCAGCCGCAACGCGGTGCCGGTGCTGGCCGCGGCCGGCCTGACCGACCGGTTCCCGCTGGTGGTGGACGGCCTGGTGGCGGCCGAGCGCGGCCTCGCCGGCAAGCCGCGGCCCGACACGTACCTGCACGCCGCCGAGCAGCTCGGCGTCCCGCGCGAGCG
>JAPSIJ010000612.1 GCA_031178805.1 Cellulomonas sp.
GTCGCCGACCACGGCGACGAGGGCACGTTCGTGCCGTCGCAGACGACGGAGGACTTCGTCGCGTCGCTGGAGCGCCCGCGCAAGGTCATCGTGATGGTCAAGGCCGGCGCGGCCACGGACGCCGTCATCGCCGAGCTGGTGCCGCTGCTGGACGAGGGCGACATCGTCATCGACGCCGGCAACGCGCACTTCCCGGACACCCGCCGCCGCGAGGCCGCGCTGCGGGAGAAGGGCCTGCACTTCGTCGGCACGGGCGTGTCCGGCGGCGAGGAGGGCGCGCTGAACGGCCCGTCGATCATGCCGGGCGGCTCGCGCGAGTCCTACGAGGTGCTGGGGCCGATCCTCGAGGACATCTCGGCGAAGGTCGACGGCGTGCCGTGCTGCACCTACGTGGGTCCCGACGGGGCGGGGCACTTCGTCAAGATGGTGCACAACGGCATCGAGTACGCCGACATGCAGCTGATCGCCGAGGCGTACGACCTGCTCAAGCAGGGCCTGGGCGCCTCCGCCGCGGAGATCGCGGACATCTTCCGCACCTGGAACGAGGGCGACCTGGAGTCGTTCCTCATCGAGATCACCGCCGAGGTGCTGTCGCAGGTGGACGCCGCGACCGGCTCCGCGTTCGTCGACGTGGTGCTGGACCGGGCGGAGCAGAAGGGCACCGGCCGCTGGACCGTGCAGAACGGCCTGGACCTGGGCGTGCCGATCACCGGCATCGCGGAGGCGACGTTCGCCCGCGCGCTGTCCGGCTCCGTGCCGCAGCGCACCGCGGCCGTGGGCACGCTGCCCGCGCACGCCGGCCCGTTCGAGGTCACCGACCGGGACGCGTTCGTCGAGGACGTGCGGCTCGCGCTCTACGCCTCCAAGGTCGTCGCGTACTCGCAGGGCTTCGACCAGATCGCCGCGGCGTCCGCCGAGAACGGCTGGGACATCGACCGCGGCGCGATGGCCCGGATCTGGCGGGGCGGCTGCATCATCCGCGCCCGGTTCCTCAACCGGATCACCGAGGCCTACGAGCGCGACGCGGACCTGCCGCTGCTGCTGGCCGACGAGTACTTCACCGGCGCGGTCGGCAACGGCGTGCAGGCGTGGCGGCGGGTCGTGGCCCAGGCCGCGCTCGCGGGCGTGCCCACGCCGGCGTTCTCCTCCTCGCTGGCGTACTACGACGGGGTCCGCGCCGAGCGGCTGCCCGCCGCGCTGATCCAGGCGCAGCGCGACTTCTTCGGGGCGCACACCTACCGCCGGACCGACCGCGAGGGCACGTTCCACACGGACTGGTCCGGCGACCGCGCCGAGCACGAGGCGTGAGCGCGGCGGGGACGGCGCCGGGGGTCGACGGGCTGCAGCCGGTCATCCTCGGCGCCGACATCGGCGTGTACGCCCTCGCCCGGGCGTTCCACGAGCAGTACGGCGTCCGCTCGGTCGTGGTGAGCGGCGCGGCTCTCGGTCCGGTCGCGCACTCGGCGATCCTCGACAACGTCCTGGTGGCCGACGGCCACGACGCCCGGCAGCTGGTCGACGCGCTGCTGCGGGTGGCGGCCGAGCACGCGGGCCGGCGGCTGGTGCTGCTGGCCAACTCGGACTGGCTGGTCCGGGTGGTCGTGCAGCACCGCGCGGAGCTCGAGCCGCACTACGTGGTGCCGTTCCTCGGCGAGGAGCTGATGGA
>JAPSIJ010000613.1 GCA_031178805.1 Cellulomonas sp.
TCGGCCGCCAGCAGCAGGGAGACGACGACCTCCACGGCCGCCGCGGCGCCGGTGACGACGAGCGCCCGGCGGGCCGGCAGCAGCGTGCCGACGGTGTAGGCGGCGATCATCGGCGGCAGCCCGCGCACCGTCGCGGCGGCCGGCAGCATGGCCACGACGACGAGCTGGCAGGCGAGCACGAGGGCGAGGCAGAGCACCGGGCGGCTGCGCCGGAGGGCGAGCAGCGCGGCCTGCACGCAGACCACGGCGACGAGCGCGCCGCGGTCGGGGACGCCGAGCTCCGCGGTGAGGGTGGCGTCGCTGAACGCGAGGGCGAACAGGCCGAGCATCAGGACGACGACCACGCCGGCGAGCAGGGTGTCGCGCGCGAGGACGCCGGTGACCCCGAGCCGGGTCAGCAGCGCGTCGCCCCGGTGCGGCGGCACGGGCAGCGGCGGCGCGGGGTGCGGCGGCGCGGGCGGCGCCGGCGGGGCGGCGGGGCCGGGCTCGGCCATGCGGGCTCCCTCGGGTCGGCGCCGCGGGCCGGCGGCGCGGTCGATGCTAAGCGACCCGCGCCCGCAGGGGGCGGGCGCGGACCGCGCCGGCCCGGGCAGCGCGGTGGCTGCCCGGGCCGGCGGGCGGTCAGTACGAGACGCTCGGGGCGAGCAGCCGGTAGGTGACCGCGAACCAGGCGACGCCCGCGAGCGCCAGCAGCACCAGCACGCTGCCGAGCACCCGCCGCCAGCCGGCGTGCCGCCGGACGTCCCCGATCACCCGCACCAGGGCGGGCACCAGGCCGAGCACGCCGAGGGCCTGCAGGCCCTGCAGGACGCGGAGCCCGGCGGCCGGCACCTCCTGCAGCCCCATCACGGTGGTCGCGGCGACGAACCAGCCGGCCAGCGCGACGAGGGCGGCGGCGGAGGCGACGCGGGTGGCGATCCGGGCCGGGCGGCCGGCGGCGTCCGGGCGGGGCCGGTGCGCCCAGCGGCGCAGCACGGCGCCGACCGGCCAGGCCAGCAGGCTGAGCAGCAGCACGACGACGGAGGCGGCGAGCACCGGGACGGCGACCTGGTCGCCCGCGTCGGAGCGCAGCAGCGCGAAGGCGGAGTCGTAGCCGATGGCGTCCACCTGGCCGTCGACGACCCGCGCGGCGATGGTCCGCTGGCCGCCGACCTCCTGCCAGACCCAGGGCTCGACCTCCTGGTAGAGCACGGGCCGGTCGGACAGCGGGCCGGGGGCGAGCTCGATCCGGCCGTCCTCCTGGGCGGTCACGGTGGTCGGGGACAGCAGGCCGAGCGCGGCGAGGAAGGTGGACTGCAGGGACCGCGAGCTGCCGTAGGTGCCGGCGGCCGCGGCGGCGTGCTCGCGGGCGGTGTCCGCGTCGACCGTGATGGTCTCGGGGGTGCCGGGGTAGTACCGGTCGGTGAAGCCGTGCATCAGCTGGTCCCGGATCCGCAGGCTGTCGAGCGGGCCGCGGCCGCTGCTGTTCATCGAGATGTACACGCCGGTGCCGTCGTCCGGGTACAGCTGCAGGTGCGAGTGGAAGTAGTTGGTGTCGCCACCGTGGCCGACGATGCGGTGGCCGTTGCGGTCCTCCTGGAAGAAGCCGAGCGTCATCCGCGGGCCCTCGGCCAGCGTGCCGAGGCTGTCGGCGTCGAGGGCGGGCTCGTGCATCAGGGCGAGGGT
>JAPSIJ010000092.1 GCA_031178805.1 Cellulomonas sp.
TCGCCGGGCTGCTGATGGCCGTGGACGGCGAGGCCGTCGTGCACTCCCGGACCGGGCTGCTGGACGGGTTCGTCATGCTGTTCGCGCTGGCCGCGTTCGGGGCGCTGCTGCTCGACCGGGACCAGGCGCGCCGCCGGCTGGCCGCGCGGACCGCCGCGGTGCTGGACTCCGGCGCGGCGCTGGGGTCCGGGCCGGGGTTGGGGTGGCGGTGGTGGCGGTTCGCCGCCGCGGTGCTGCTGGGCCTGTGCGTCGGCACCAAGTGGTCCGGGCTGTACTTCCTGGCGGTGTTCGGGCTGCTGTCGGTCGCCTGGGACGCCACCGCCCGGCGCACGGTCGGCGTGCGGCACTGGCTGCCCGCGACGCTGTGGCGGGACGCGGTCCCCGCCGGCGGGGTCGTGGTGCTCACCGCCGCGGCGACGTACGTGGCGACCTGGTGGTCCTGGTTCGCCCACCCCGGGTCGTACCTGCGGCAGTGGGCCGCCGAGCACCCGGGCGAGGGCGTCACCTGGCTGCCGGAGGCGCTGCGCTCGCTGTGGCACTTCCACACCGAGATGTGGGACTTCCACACCCACCTGACGTCCGAGCACGCCTACGCCGCGCACCCGCTCGGCTGGATCGTGCAGTGGCGGCCGACGTCGTTCTACTACCCGACCGACGTGTCGGGGCTCGAGGGCGACGCCGCCCGGGACGCCTGCGGCGCGGACGCGTGCTCGCAGGCGATCACCTCGCTGGGCAACCCGGTGATCTGGTGGCTCGGGGCGCTCGCGCTGCTGGTCGCGCTCTGGTGGCTGCTGGTCCGGCGAGACTGGCGAGCCGGCGCGGTGCTGTCCGGCGTCGTCGCCGGCTGGCTGCCCTGGTTCGCCTACGCGCACCGGACGATCTTCACGTTCTACTCGATCGCGTTCACGCCCTGGGTCGTCCTCGCGCTGGTCCTGGTGCTGGCGCTGCTGGCGCAGAGCCGGGACCCGGTGCAGCGCCGCCGCGGCATCACGGCGGCCACCGCCGTCGTGCTGGTGGTGCTGGCGGTCAGCGCGTTCTTCTACCCGATCTGGACCGCGTGGGTGGTGCCGTACGACTTCTGGCACGTGCACATGTGGCTGCCGTCCTGGATCTGAGACCGGCGGCCGGCGCGCGGCTCAGGTGAGGTCGACCGCCCAGTCCACCTGCGGGCTCGGGTACCAGGCCAGGCCCTCGGCGTCCCAGTACGCGCCGTGCGCGGCGACCCGGGCGGCGAAGTCGTCCCAGTCGCGGCGCTCGCGCGGCGTCCACGCCACCTCCGCCACGGCGGCCAGCCGCGGCAGCAGCATCGTCATCAGGTCGTCCAGGCCGCGGAGCGTCTCGGTCCACACCGTGGCCTCGACGCCGATCACCGAGCCCTCGGGCAGTCCGGGCACCAGCGCCGTCGGCTCCCACTCGTACGCGTCGCGGAGCTCGATGTGCCCCGCCCACTCCAGGCCGAGCGGCGTCGACGCGTCGTACTTCATGTCGAGGTAGGCGCGCGAGCCCGGCGACATCAGCAGCCGCGCCCCGGCCTTCGCCGCCGCCACCAGCGGGGCGGGGTCCATCCGGGGGTCCCAGAACTGCACGACCGTGCCGGGCTCGACGGGCGTCGTGGCGATCTCCTGCCAGCCGACCACCTGCTTGCCCGCCGCGCGCACCGCGTCGCTCGCCATCGCCACCAGCCGGGCGTACTCCCCGGGGTCCATCGTCGGCACCTCGTCGCCGCCGATGTGCACGTACTCCCCCGGCGTCACCGCGGCCACGTCGCCGAACACGTCGCGCAGGAACGGCTCGGTCGCCGGCAGGTCGGCGTGCAGCCGGCTGAACCCGACGTCGATGCCGGTGTACTCCTCGGTCGGCTCGCCGGAGGGGGTCAGCTCGCCGTAGGCGTGCAGCGCGGCGTTCACGTGCCCGGGCACGTCGATCTCCGGCACCACCCGCACGCCGCGCACCGCCGCGTAGGCGACCAGCGCCTCGAACTCCTCCGTGGTGAAGTACCCGCCCGGGTCGCCGTCCACCGCCGTGCTCCCCGACCGCTCCGTCAGGCCCGGGCGGGACGGGATCTGCAGCCGCCAGCCCTGGTCGTCCGACAGGTGCAGGTGCAGCACGTTGAGCTTGTAGCCGGACATCAGGCCGACGACCACCCGCAGGTCCTCGGGGCCGAAGAAGTGCCGGGCGACGTCCACCGACAGCCCCCGCCACGCGTGCACCGGCTCGTCCTCGACGTGCACCGGCCACGCCGCGAACGAGCCGTCCAGCGGGTGCATGACCTGCAGCAGGGTCGCGACGCCGTTGCGCAGGCCGTCGGGCGACCCGGCCGCGATCTCCACCCGGTCGGTGGCCACGTCGAGCCGGTACTGCTCCGCCCCGAGCGCGGGGTCCACCAGCAGCGCGACGTCCCCTGCCTGGGCGGGCTCCGCGACCTCGCGGTACCGGACCTCGACCGTGGTGCCGGACCACCGGCTCAGCGTCTCGGCCGTCAGCACGGCGAGCGCGACCTCCGCCGAGCCCGTCCCCACGGTCACCGCGGTGGACGCCGTCACGACGAACGGCTCTCCCGGTCGCTCCTGCAGCAGCCGCGGTGCCGGGATCAGACGCGAGCGGGTGGTGGGTGCGGGCACGAGGGTCCTCCCGAGAGGCAGCGGCGACTTCGGGCGCAGTCCGGCCCGACCCCCGGGGACCAGTGTGCCCCTTCGGGGGCCGTCGCGGGCGCGCCACGCGGTGCCCGTTTCGTCCGGTTGTCCGCGCGATCCGCCGCGGCGCCTCCCCCGGGCCGGTCCCCCGCGCCCCGGCGGCCGGTCACGGCGCGGACGCGGGCTGGTCACGGCCCGGACTCGGCGAGCGGGGAGCGGGTCACGATCGGGTGTCTGTGCAGGTGACCGGCCCCGCGCGGCCCGCCGGCCGCCCTACTGTCCGGGGCATGCGGACACTGGGGACGAACCGGGGCAGCACCACCGGCCGCCGGACGGGGACGACCACGACGCGGGCCCTCGCGGGACTCGCACTCGCCGCGCTGCTGCTCACCGGGTGCAGCGCCGGCGGCGACAGCAGCACGGCGGAGGTGGGGCAGCCCGCGCCGCAGGACCTGGCGGGCGGCGGCGCGGCCGACCGCGGGCAGGACGCGGCGGCGGGCGCGGGCGAGGCGGGCGGGGACGCCGCGGCCGACGCGGGCGCGGACGCGGGCGCGGCGGCGGACGCCGGCACCGCTGCCGGGGCCGACGCGGCGGCGACCGGGACCATCCCCGCCGGCACCGACGGCCGCCAGGTCGTGACGACCGGCGAGGTCGGGCTGACGGCCCCGGACCCGCGCGCCGCCGCCGACCAGGTGGTGGCCGAGACCGAGCGGGCCGGCGGGCGGGTCGACGCCCGGCAGGAGGCCGCCGCGCGGGCGGAGGAGGGCACCGAGGCCACCGCGGACCTCACCGTCCGGGTGCCCGCCGACGCGGTGACCGGGCTGCTGGCGGCCCTCGACGAGATCGGCGAGGTCGACCACGTCGACCTGCAGTCCGACGACGTGACCGCCGCCGCGCAGGACCTGGACGCCCGGATCGGCGCCATGGAGCTGTCGGTGGGGCGGATGGCCGACCTGCTCGCGCGCGCCACCACCCGGGACGAGGTGCTCGCGGCGGAGGGGACGCTCACCGAGCGGCAGGCGTCGCTGGAGCAGCTGCGGTCCGAGCGCGCGCGGCTGGCCGAGCAGGTCGCGCTGTCGACGCTCCGGGTGTCGATCTGGGCACCGGCCGCACCCGTCGCCGAGGAGGTCGCACCGGAGCCCGAGCCGGCGCCCCGGGGGTTCCTCGGCGGGCTCGAGGCCGGCTGGGACGCCCTCGTCGGCGTGCTCGGCGGCGTGGTGCTGGTGCTCGGCGTGCTGCTGCCGTGGCTCGCCCTCGGCGGGCTGGTCGCGGGCGGCGTCGTGCTCGTGCGCCGTCGGTGGCGCGGGCGGTCCGCCGCGGCGGGCGGGCCGGGGTCGGGCCCGGCGGGCGGGCCGGCGGCGGGTCCCGGCTCCGGTGGCGGGCCGGGCGCCGACGGCGGCGCGGGGCCGGACGAGCCGGTCGACCCCGCCGGCGACCCGGCACGCACCCCGGTGGGGGCCGGCGCGCCGCGCGGCTGACGCCGGTCAGGCGGTGGCGCGCGCCGGCTCCGGCTCGGGCTCGGTGGCCGCGAGCCGGCGGGCGATCACCGCGCACGTCGCGAGCTGCAGCTGGTGGAACACGATCACCGGCAGGGCGACCCCGGCGGCCGCGACGGGTCCGAACAGCACCGCCGCCATCGGCAGACCGGTGGCCAGGCTCTTCTTGGACCCGCACATCAGCAGCGCGATCCGGTCGGGGCGGGACAGGCGCAGCAGCCGGCCGCCGTTCCAGGTGGCCAGCAGCATGACGGCGAGCAGCACGGCGCAGACCGCGACGAGCACGGCGAGCACGCCCGCCGTGAGGTGGTCCCAGGCGCCCGACTGCGACGCCTCGGAGACGGAGCCGTACGCCACCAGGAGGATGGTGCCGCGGTCGGTGACCTTGGTGACCGCCTTGTGCGACCGCACCCAGCGGCCGATCAGCGGCTGCACCAGCTGGCCGACCACGAACGGCAGCAGCAGCTGCAGCAGCGTCGCCCCGGCGGACCCGCCGACCGGCCCGCCCGCCCGGGACATCAGCACGCCCACCAGCAGCGGGGTCAGCAGGATGCCCAGCACGTTCGACGCGGTAGCGCCGGTGATCGCCCCGGCGACGTTGCCGCGGGCCAGCGAGGTGAACACCACCGACGACTGGATGGTCGACGGCAGCAGCGACAGGTAGAGCAGGCCGGTCTGCAGGTCCTCCGGCAGCACCGAGCCGGGCAGCAGCTGCACCGCGAGGCCCAGCACCGGGAACAGCAGGTAGGTGGACGCGAGCATCCCGCCCTGCAGCCGCCAGTTCTTCAGGCCGTCCCAGACCTCGCTGGTCGCCATCCGCGCGCCGTAGAGGAAGAACAGCAGGACCACCGCGCCGGTGGTCACGTGGTCCAGGACGTCCGCGACGTCGCCGGAGGCCGGGGCCAGCAGCCCGAGGACGAACACCGCGATGATCATGACGACCAGCGGGTCGATCCAGGTGGTCACGGCGGACCAGGCCCGCGACCACGGGCCCTTCCGGGTCGGGGACGCGTCAGGCACCGGCACATTCTGCCACCGCGCCGGCGACGGCCCTCCCGCGCGGCGCCGGCGTCGGGGCCGGCCGGTCAGCCCGCGGCGCGGACGTCGTACACGAGGTGCGCGAACTGCCCGTACCGCTGGACGTCGCGCAGGTGCAGCCGGTCCGGGCCGACGCGACGCGGCAGCACCGGCGCGCCCCCGGTGAGGGCCGCGGGCGCGACGCTGACCTGCACCTCGTCCAGCGCCCCGGCGTCGAGGAACTGGCCGGCGAGGTCGCCCCCGCCGACCACCCAGACGTCGCCGTCCCCGGCGAGCTGGCGGATCGCCGGCAGCGCGTCGGCCACCGGGCCGCGGACGAACCGCACGTCGGCGCCCGCGGGCACCGGCAGGTCCCGGGTGGTGAACACCAGCATCGGCCGGTCGCCGTAGTAGCCCGGCCACTTCTCCGGGTGCGCGAGCAGGTCCTCCTCCCGGAGCACCCACTCGTACGTGGTCGAGCCGGAGACCAGCACGGAGACGCCCGCGAGGAACGCCTCGTGGTCCGGCTGCGACTCGGACTCCACCGCGAACAGCCAGGCGAGCGAGTTCTCCTCGTCCGCGATGTACCCGCTGATCGACGTCGCCGTGTTGTAGATCACCCGCATGCGACCATCGTGCCCCCGACCACCGACACGGCCACCGACACGACCACCGACCCGGCCACCGACCCGGCCGTCAGCGCGGGACCGGCGCCGGCCGCGGCCCGACCACGTCCTCCTCGTCCGCCCAGCACTCGACGCCGGCGACGCCGGGCAGCAGGTCGCGCGTGAACACCGGGTCCCGGCCCGCGCGGCGCTGCCGCCCGTAGTCCCGCACCAGCGCCAGCGCGACCGGCGACAGCAGCACGATGGCGGTCAGGTTGATCAGGGCCATGATCGCCATCAGGCCGTCCGCGACGTTCCACACCAGGTCCGCGCCCGCCACGCAGCCGCCGAACGCCACCAGCACCACCAGCCCCCGGAACGCCGCCAGCGCCCGCGGGCTCGTCGAGATGTACCGGAGGTTGGCCTCGCCGTAGTAGTAGTTCCCGAGGATCGACGTGAACGCCAGCAGGAAGATGATCACCGTGAGCAGGATCCCGGACCACTCCCCGAGCGTGTCCGCCAGGGCGGTCTGCGCCAGGTGCACGCCGCGCGGGGCGTCGGTCAGGTCGGGGCCGGTCACGAGGATGATGAAGGCCGTGATCGAGCAGATCAGCCAGGTGTCGAAGTAGACGCCGAGCGTCTGCACCAGGCCCTGCTTCACCGGGTGGGTCACCGCGGCGGTGGCCGCGGCGTTCGGCACCGAGCCGAGCCCGGCCTCGTTGGAGAACATGCCGCGCCGCACGCCCGTCATGATGATCGTGCCGAGGGTGGCGCCGGCGACCTGCGTCGTCCCCCAGGCGTCGGTGACGATCGCCGAGACCGCGGCGGGCAGCTGGTCGGCGTGCACCGCGACGACCACCAGGCCCACCAGCAGGTACACCAGCGCGACGAGCGGGATCGCGGACTGCGCGACCTGCGCGATGCGCCGCACGCCCCCGACGATCACCAGCCCGGTGAGCAGCGCCACGCCGACGCCGACCGCCGCGGGCACCCAGCCCGGGGTGGCGTCGGCACCGGCGACGCCGACCACGGTCTGCGCGAGCGTGTTGGCCTGCAGCGAGTTGAACGCCAGCGGGAAGCAGAGCAGCAGGATGACGGCGAACAGCACCGCCGCCCACCGCCGGCCCAGCCCCCGCTCGATGTAGTACGCCGGGCCGCCGCGGAACCCGCCGTCGCCGCGGACCTTGAACAGCTGGGCCAGCGCGGACTCCACCAGGCTGCTCGCGCCGACGAGGAACGCCATCAGCCACATCCACAGCACCGCGCCGGGTCCGCCCACGGCGATCGCGGTGCCGACGCCGGCGATGTTGCCCACGCCCACCCGCGAGGCCGCCGAGAGGGTGAAGGCCTGGAACGCCGACAGCGACTGCGGCCGCCCCTCGGCGTCGCGCGGCGTGCGCTCGGCCACCGTGCGGAACATCTCCGGCAGCCACCGCACCTGGGCGACGCCGGACCGCAGGGTCAGGTACCCGGCGACGGCCACCACCACGGGCACCAGCACCCACGTCCACAGCGCGTCGCTCGCCTGCCCGGCGAGCTCGGTCATCGCGTCCACCGCGGTCACCTCCGTCCGGCCGCCGCCCTGGCGGCCGAGGGACGACGATCCCGCCCGTGGGGGTACCCCTCGCCCGAGCGGGCCGGAGTTGGGTGGCGACCAGGTGGTGCGCGCGCCCGGACTGAGTGGCGCCGGGGACGACGAAGGCCCGGGACCGTGGGTCCCGGGCCTTCTGCGGTGGAGCTGAGGGGATTCGAACCCCTGACCTTCTCATTGCGAACGAGACGCGCTACCAACTGCGCCACAGCCCCTTGAGCGGGATCAAGACTAGCACCCCGAACGGGGTGGTCACGACACCGCCGCGACGACCTACGCGCCGGCCGCCCGGCGCCGCGCGAGGACCGCGTTCAGGTCGATCGAGCCCGTGGTCTCCGGCGCGACCGGCGGCGTGCCGGCGAC
>JAPSIJ010000614.1 GCA_031178805.1 Cellulomonas sp.
CCGCCCGGCCGCTCACGGACCTGCTGGCCACCGACTGGCCCGGCCTGGCCGTGCGCCGGCTGCCCACCCCGCGGTCGATGCGGCTGGTGGTCGGCTGGACCGGCGTCCCGGCGTCCACCACCCGGCTGGTCGAGGCGATGCAGTCCCGCAAGGGCGCCGCCGAGAGCCACTACCCGGACTTCCTGGCCGCGTCCCGGGCGTGCGTGGACGCGCTGGCCGACGCGATCGAGCGGGACGACGCCCCGGCCGCCAAGGCGGAGATCCGCCGGGCCCGCGGCCTGCTGACGTCGCTCGCGCGCGCCGCTGGCGTCGACATCGAGACGCCCGCGCTGCGCACCCTGTGCGAGACCGCCGAGGACGTCGGCGCGGCGGCGAAGTCGTCCGGGGCGGGCGGCGGCGACTGCGGCATCGTCCTGGTCGACGCGGACACCGACCTCGAGCCGATGCTGCGGGACTGGGCGCTGTCGGACGTGCGGCACCTGTCGCTGCAGGTGCAGGACCCGCGGGAGCCGGGCCGGTGACCGGCGAGGAGGCCGCCGACCCGGTGCTGTCCGCCAACGACGCGGGCCCGGCCGCCCAGGACGCGCGCCGCAAGGACGACCACGTCCGCCTGGCGTCGGCGCAGCACGCCGAGCCGCGCGCGCACGACTTCGACCACGTCCGGCCGATGAACCACCCGCTGCGCGCGGGCGACCGGTCGCAGGTGTCGCTGGCGACGTCCGGCCGGGTGCTGTCCTGGCCGGTGCCCATCTACATCAACGCGATGACCGGCGGGACGGCGCACACGGCGACGATCAACCGGGCCCTGGCGCTGGCCGCCCGGGAGACGGGCGTGCCGATCGCCTCGGGGTCCACGGGCATCCTGCACCGCAACGCGGACGCCATCCCGTCGTTCCGGGTGCTGCGCGACCTGAACCCGGACGGCTTCGTGCTGGCGAACGTCAACGCCAACCTCAGCCCGGCGCAGGCGCGGCGCTCCGTGGAGATCCTCGGTGCCGACGGCCTGCAGATCCACGTGAACCCGGCGCAGGAGATCGTGATGCCGGAGGGGGACCGCGACTTCACGCGCTGGGCCGACGGCATCGCCGCGGTGGTCCAGGCCGTGGACGTGCCGGTCGTCGTCAAGGAGGTCGGCGCGGGGATGTCGCGCGGCACCGTGGCGCAGCTCCGGGACCTGGGCGTGGCGGCCGTGGACGTCTCCGGGCGCGGCGGCACGGACTTCACGGCCATCGAGTCGGCCCGGCGCGACGACGGCGGGATGGACTACCTCGCGGGCTGGGGCCAGTCGGCGGTCGAGGGCCTGCTGGACGCCGCGTCCGTCGACGGGGTGGACCTGCTGGCCTCGGGCGGCGTGCGGCACCCGCTGGACGTGGTCCGGGCCCTGGCGCTCGGCGCGACCGCGGTGGGCGTCGCCGGCGGGTTCCTGCGCGTCCTGCTCACGGAGGGCGAGGCGGCGCTGACCGCCCGCATCCAGGCCTGGCTGACCCAGGTCGGCGACATCATGACGCTGCTCGGCGCCCGCACGGTCGCGGACCTGCGGGACGTCGACCTGCTCATCACCGGCCCGGTCCGCGAGTTCTGCGAGCTCCGGGGCGTGGACGCGGCGGCGTACGCCCGGCGCAGCGGCCTCTGACTCTCGCGGGGCGGCTCG
>JAPSIJ010000615.1 GCA_031178805.1 Cellulomonas sp.
GGGCGGGCGCGCAACCGCGCCGACACACGACTGGGCTACGGTCCGCCGGGTGACCCGCGTCGACCCCGCCGGGCCGGCCGCCCCGGCGGACCCGCCCCGCGACACCGCCACCCACGTCGCCGCCGGCGTGGTCACCGCGCTGGTCGGCTTCACCAGCGCGTTCGCCGTCGTGCTCGGCGGGCTGCGCGCCGTCGGCGCCACCCCCGCGCAGGCGGCGTCCGGGCTGCTCGCCGTCACACTGGCGATGGGCGCGGCCACGGTGCTGCTCGCGTGGCGCACCCGGCTGCCGGTCACCGTCGCCTGGTCCACCCCGGGCGCGGCGCTGCTGGCCACCACCGGCACCGCGGCCGGCGGCTGGCCGGAGGCGGTCGGCGGCTTCGTGCTCTGCGGCGTGCTGCTCGCGGCGGTGGGGCTGTGGCGGCGGCTCGAGCGCTGGGTGCGCCGGATCCCCGTGCCGCTGGCCGGCGCCATGCTGGCCGGGGTGCTGGTCGACCTGTGCCTGCAGCCGGTGCTCGCCGTCGCGGACCGGCCGCTGCTCGTCGGCCCCGTCGTGCTGGTGTGGCTGGTGCTGCTGCGGCTCGCGCCCCGCTGGGCCACCCCGGCCGCGATGCTGCTGGCCGTGGCGCTGGCGCTCGCCTCCCCCGGCGTCCGGGCGCTGGACGCCGCGGCGCTCGTGCCGTCGCTGACCTGGACCACGCCCGCGCTGTCCTGGGGGTCCGTGGTGTCGGTGGCCGTGCCGCTGTTCGTCGTGACGATGGCGTCGCAGAACATCCCGGGCGTCGCCGTGCTCGCCGGGTTCGGCTACACCGCTCCCCTGCGCCCGGCGATGCTCGTCACGGGGGTCGGTACCGTGCTCGCCGCGCCGTTCGGCGGGCACGCGATCAACCTCGCCGCGATCAGCGCGGCCCTCGCCGCCGGCCCGGAAGGCGGTCCCGACCCGCGCCGGCGGTGGCGGGCCGCGGCGGTCGCCGGACTCGGGTACCTCGTGCTCGGCGCCGGCTCGGCCGCGGTGGCGGCGGTGGCGCTCGCCGCGCCCGCCGGGCTGATCGCGGCCGCCGCCGGACTGGCGCTGGTGGGCACGCTGGCGTCGTCGCTGTCCGGCGCGTTCGCCCCCGCGACGCACCGGGAGGCGGCGGCGGTGACGTTCCTGGTCACGGTGTCGGGGATCAGCGTCGCCGGGGTGAGCGCCGCGTTCTGGGGCCTGCTTGCGGGGATCGCCTGCCACCTCGCCCTCCGCGCCCGCCGCTGACCCGCGCGCGCACGCCCGCAGGCCCGCCGAGACTGCAGAAGACGCGGCCTCGACACCCTGCGAAGGCGCATCTTCTGCAGTCTCGGCGACGGGGGTGCGCGGGACGGGGCCGGGGCGGGGCGCGGGTGGATCGGCGTGGCGGGGTTGTCGCCGGAGCCCCGGCGCGGCTACTGTCGGCGCTAGTCCCGAGGCGTGAGCAGTCGCGTCTCGACATGCGAGACATTGCGACCCGAGAGGAGGCGGCCCGTGGCCCGGTCGACGCAGCAGCGCACCCACCGCCCGGGCCTGCCGATGCCCGCCTCGTGTCGCTGCTGTCGCCCCACGGCGAGCTGTCCGCGCTCCCGTCGCGCCGCCTGAGCCGCGTCCTCCCGACGCACCGCCCGGCCGCGCTCCGCGCCGCAG
>JAPSIJ010000616.1 GCA_031178805.1 Cellulomonas sp.
GCCCCCAGCGCGCCTCCTCGGCGTCGGCGAGGGCGAGGCCGGCCGCGGCGGGGACGGCCTCGGCGAGCTCGGCGTCGGTGAGGAACAGGGCGGTCGCGGACTCCCCGTCGAACGCGCCCGACCCGGCCGACGGGGCGCCGGACGACGTGGGCGTGGCCGGTGCGGTGGTCCCGGTCGCCGTGGCGTCGCCGGTGGGCGCGGCGTCCGGCTCGGCGCCGTCGGCGGCCCAGGGCCGCCACGCCAGCAGCACGGCGACGCCGAGCGCCACCACGAGCAGCAGCAGCCACGGCCAGAACCGGGCGTGCTCGCGCGTGCGGTCCGTCATGGAGCCCGCTCCCCTCGTCGGCGTGCGCGCCACGCTACGACGCCCCGGCACCGCCCGCGCGGGGTCGCCGGGCCGCCCGGACCAGGCGGGCCACCTCGCCGGCGGTCCGCGCGAGCGCCGCGGCGGCCACGGCGGGGTCCATCGCCTCGGCGAGCGGCCGGGGCGACGGGTGGATGCCCAGCACGGCGTCGAACGGCCCGGGCGAGGGGTCGCCCCCGGCAGGGCCCGGGATCCCGCCCGGCACCGCACCCGGCACCACGCCCAGCACCACGCCCGGCACCGCCCCCGACGCCACGCCCGGCGCCACGCGCGGCGTCTCGACCGACCCCGCGAGCGCGACGACCACCGCCCCGGCCGCCCGGGCCAGCGCGGCGACGCCCGCCGGCGCCTTGCCGCGGGCGGTCTGCGCGTCGACCCGGCCCTCGCCGGTCAGCACCAGGTCGGCGCCGGCGACGGCGTCCGCCAGGCCGACGGTCCGGGCCACGAACGCGAAGCCGGCCTCCCGGCGCGCGCCGAGCGCGAGCAGCGCCGCGCCCAGCCCGCCGGCCGCCCCGGCGCCGGGCCGGTCGGCGACGGGCGCCCCGTGCGCGGCGAGCGCGCGGCCGAGGGCGGCGAGCCGGTCGTCGAGGTGCGCGACCTGCGCAGGGGTGGCCCCCTTCTGCGGGCCGAACACGTGCGCGGCCCCGGCGGGCCCGTGCAGCGGGCTGTCCACGTCGGTGAGCACGAGCAGGTCGGTCCCGGGCACCGGCGGCAGGGCGTCGAGCGCCCCGAACCGCCACAGCGGGTTCCCGCCGGGCACGAGCGGCGCGCCGTCGAGGTCCCGGCCGCGGGCGCCGAGCGCGAGCAGCAGGCCGAGCCCGCCGTCGGTGCACGCGGTCCCGCCGAGGGCGACGGCGACCCGCCGGGCGCCGCGGTCGAGGGCGTGCCGGAGCAGCAGGCCGAGGCCGTGCGACCCCGCCCGCGGCGGCAGGGCGTGGTCCACGGGACCGACGTCGGCCAGCCCGACGCAGGACGCGGCCTCCAGGACCGCGGTGCCGTCGCCGAGGACCGCGTAGGCGGCCCGGACCGGGCGGCCGACCGCGTCGACGACCGGCACCACCACCCGCTCCCCCGGCACGGCCGCCAGCAGCGCGGCCACGGTGCCCTCGCCGCCGTCGGCGACCGGGAGCACCCGCACGTCGGCGTCCGGCACGGCGCGGAGCACCCCGGCGCGGGCGGCCTCCCCCGCGGCGGCGCTGGTGAGCGAGCCCTTGAACGAGTCGAGGGCGACGACGACCCTCACGGCCGCAGCCAGACGTAGCCGTACGGCGGCAGCACCGGGTCG
>JAPSIJ010000617.1 GCA_031178805.1 Cellulomonas sp.
CTCGCCGGCTCGTCGCTCGGGCTGGACCCGGCGGCCGTCGCGGCGGAGCTCGGCTTCGACGCCCCGGTGGAGAACTCGATCGACGGCACCGCGGCGCGGGACGTGGTCGCCGAGTTCGCCTGGGTGTCCGCGATGCTCGGCGTCGACCTGTCCCGGTTCGCCGAGGAGGTCGTGCTGTGGTCGACCCACGAGTTCGGCTTCGTCCGCCTGGACGACGCGTACTCGACCGGGTCGAGCATCATGCCGCAGAAGAAGAACCCGGACGTCGCCGAGCTCGCGCGCGGCAAGGCCGGCCGGCTGGTCGGCGACCTCACCGGGCTGCTGACCACGCTCAAGGGCCTGCCGCTCGCGTACAACCGTGACCTGCAGGAGGACAAGGAGCCGGTGTTCGACCAGGTGGACACCCTCACCGTCCTGCTGCCCGCGTTCGCCGGCATGGTCGCCACGCTCACCTTCGACACCGACCGGATGGCGGCGCTCGCCCCGCAGGGCTTCTCGCTCGCCACCGACGTCGCCGAGTGGCTGGTCCGCCAGGGCGTGCCGTTCCGCGTCGCGCACGAGGTCGCCGGGGCGTGCGTGCGGGCCTGCGAGCAGCACGAGCCGCCGGTCGAGCTCTGGGACCTCACGGACGCCGAGCTCGCCGCCATCTCCGAGCACCTCACCCCGGGGGTGCGCGAGGTGCTGTCCGTCGAGGGCTCTGTGGCCTCGCGCTCGGCCCACGGCGGCACCGCGCCCGTCCGGGTCGCCGAGCAGCGGGAGCGGGCGCGGGCGCGCGCCGCGGAGCTGCGCGCCTGGGCCGGCCCCGGTCTGGCAGCATCGGGCGCGTGACGCAGCCGGGGGACGACGACGCCGCGCGCGCCGTCGTCCCCCTGCTGCTGTCCCGGCCGCCCCGGCTCGGCCCCGTCCGCGTGGTCGCGCTCGACGGCCCCGCCGGCTCGGGCAAGACCACGCTCGCCGCCGCGGTCGCGGACCGGTGCGCCGCCGCGGGCCTGCGCGCCCACGTGGTGCACATGGACGACCTGTACGCCGGGTGGTCCGGGCTCGAGGGCGACCTCTGGCCGCGGCTCGCCGCGCAGGTGCTCGAGCCGCTGCGCCGCGGCCGGCCCGGGCGGTTCCAGCGGTACGACTGGGTCGCGGGCCGGTTCGACGGCTGGGTCGACGTGCCCGTGCCCGACGTGCTGGTGCTCGAGGGCTGCGGCTCCGGGCGGCGCGCGGGCGCGGCCGACGTCGGCGTGCTCGTCTGGGTCGAGGCCGACGACGCCACCCGCCTCGCCCGCGGCCTGGCGCGCGACGGCGAGGCCGCCCGGCCCGAGTGGGAGCGGTGGATGGTCGCCGAGGCCGCGCACTACGCGCGCGAGGGCACCCGCGGACGCGCCGACGTCCGGGTCGACGCATGGGGCAGGATGGCCCGGTGACCGACGCCCAGCCCCCGGGTCCGACCGGCCCCGCGCGCGGCGGCCCGGTCCCGGCCCCCGTCGCCGGCGTCGTGCCGGCGCGCGGCTGGTACGCCCGGCCGGTGCTCGCGGTCGCGGCGGACCTGCTCGGCGCGCACGTCACCGTGCGGTCCGCCGAGGGCGACGTCACCATCCGGCTCACCGAGGTCGAGGCGTACGACGGCGAGGCCGACCCCGGCTCGCACGCCTTCCG
>JAPSIJ010000618.1 GCA_031178805.1 Cellulomonas sp.
CCGTGCTCCGCAAGCGCGAGGCGTTCCGGGCGGCGTTCGCCGCCTTCGACCCCGCGGTGGTCGCCGGCTACGACGAGCACGACGTGGAGCGGCTCATGGGGGACGCGGGCATCATCCGGAACCGCGCCAAGATCACCGCCACCATCGCCAACGCCCGGGCGCTGCTCGACCTGCACGCTCAGGGCGGCACGCTGGACGAGCTCTTCTGGTCGGCGGCGCCGGACCGCGGCGACGCCCCCCGGGCACGCACCTTCGCCGAGGTGCCGTCGAGCACGCCCGAGTCGGTCGCGCTCGCCAAGCGGCTCAAGCGCCTCGGCTTCCGGTTCGTGGGGCCGACCACCGCGTACGCCGCGATGCAGGCCTGCGGCATGGTCGACGACCACCTCGCCGACTGCCCCGTGGTCACGGGAGCGGCCCGGTGAGGAGTGCGTCTAGCCCGACATTGCCTTGCAAGTCCAGTGCACAGTCGACTAGCGTCCCGTGAAGCGCCGGGCGGTCCTCCGGCGGCTGCGCCGGGCAGCGAAGGAGGCCGGCGTCGCGTTCGAGCTGCACGAGCTGACCAACCACACCGGCGTGGTCGTGGGCGGTCACCGGTCGACGCTGGGCCGGCACGCCGAGATCGACGACCGCACCGCGCGGAAGTTCTTCGACCAGTTCGCCCCGGTGCTCGGGAAGGGGTGGTGGCGTTGACCCGGTACACGGTGACGGCCGAGCGCGGCCGACGCTGGTGGGTGCTGCAGTGCGTCGAGCACCCGGGCGCGCTGTCGGAGGTCGCCCGGCTGGACCAGGCGCAGGACGCGATGCGCGAGGCGATCGCCTTCGTGGCGCAGGTCGATCCGCGCGACGTCGAGATCGACCTGCGGCCCGTGGTGCCGCCCGAGGTCGCCGGGCACGTGCAGGCCGCGGCGCAGTACCGCGAGCAGGCGTCGTGGGCGAACCGGGAGGCGGCGCGCGAGGCGCGCGAGGCCGCCCGCGCGCTCCGCGCCGCAGGGCTCTCCGTGCGCGACGTCGGCACGGTGCTGGGGGTGTCCCACCAGCGCGCCCACCAGCTCATCACCACCTGACCCCGGCGGTGGGAGCCGGCGGGCGGCCGGGCCGGAGCCTGATCCGGAGCGGGGTCAGGCGTCCGCGAACGGCCGGACCGGCAGGCCGTCCACGTCGACCCGCACGTGGAACACCGCCCCGCCGATCTCGTCCTCGGGCGACGAGGGGCCCGGCAGCGCGTCGCCGCCGGTGCCCGAGCCGCCGGACGAGGCGGTCGTGACGTAGAGGTCGCCCGAGCCGGGGGCGCCGAAGCCCGCGCACGTCACGTCCGGTGCGGGGACCGCGTACGCCCCGCGCGGCGTGCCGTCCGGGTCGAACCGGAGCACGTGGCCGCCGCCGTACAGGGCCACCCAGAGGCCGCCCTCGGCGTCGACGGTCGTCCCGTCGGGCCCGGGGCCGTCCTCGGCGAACGCGAGCAGCGGCTCCGGGTCGCCGGGGGTGCCCGTCGCCACGTCGTACGGCAGCCGGTACAGCACCTTCGCGTCGGTGTCCGTGAGGTACATCGTCGTCCCGTCGGGGCTCCACACCAGGCCGTTGCCGAGCGGGACGCCGGTGATCTGCGTCGTCACCTCGAGCCCGCCGTCCCCGGCGACCACCCGGT
>JAPSIJ010000093.1:0-1802 GCA_031178805.1 Cellulomonas sp.
CTCGCTCGCGCACACCTGCACGCCGTGCGCCCACGACGCCGTCAGGCCGCGGCGCAGCACCGACGCGATGACGCGCACCTGCCCGGTGTGCAGGTTGACCCACCCGCCGACCCAGCTGCCGCGCACCCGCAGCTCCCAGGGAGCGGTCTGCCGCGTCGCCACGTTGATCGCGCCGTGCACGACCGACTGGTCGACCGCCATCTGCTGCGCCTTGCCGCGGATGCTGCGCTCGATCGTCGACTGCAGCACCGTGAGCTCGGTGGCCCGGTCCAGGTGCACGCCGCCGCCGACCTCGGCGCCCTGCAGCAGCAGGGACCCCACCTCGGCGACGTGCACGTCGCCGCCGACGCGGCCGCGGAACGTCAGGCCCGCCTCCGGCTGCACGAGCAGGTCGCCGAGCACGACCGTGTAGGCGAGCGGGCAGCCCGGGTAGACGCGCAGGTCACCCGGGACGACGACCGGCACCCCGGGGGTGTCGTAGTCGCAGCTCACCGAGGAGGCCGCGGGCGGGGTCGCGCTCGCGGGCGCGGCGGCGTGGGCCGGCGCGAGCGCACCGGCCGTCGCGAGCAGCGCGGCGACGACGAGCGCGGTGCTGCGCCGCAGGGTGCGGGTGCGTGCGCGCGCCGGGCGGCGCGTGCCGGTCGGCTCGGGCGGCCGCGGCTCGGCCGACCACCGCTCCGGGCGCATCGGCGCGGGCCCGGTCATGCGCACTGCCCCGTCCGTGCGCCGCCGACCGTCACGGTCGCGTCGACGACGGGCGCGGGGCGGCCGCCGGTGCACGTCAGCGCGCCGGCGACGTCCACGTGCCCGACCGTCACCGGGCCGGCGTTGCCGAGGAGCAGGAGGCTGCCCGCGTACCGGCTGCGCTGCGGCTGCACGTCGTCGAGCCAGGTGCCGGCCCAGTCGCCGGGCGGGCCGGGCCACCAGGCGCGGTCGCCCACGTGCACGCGGGCGCGCGCCTGGCGGACGGTCACGTCGGCGTCGACGAGCGACTCGGTGACCGTCGACGCGCGCACCGCCGTGAGCGTGAGCCCGCGGTGCAGCCACGACTGCGCCACCTCGGTGCGCCCGCCGTGGACGTTGACCCAGCCGCCGACCTCCGACCGCAGCAGCCGCACGCCGGTGTCGCGGACCGCGGCCGGCACGGTGACGTTGACCGCGCCGCCGACGCGCGACTGCGCGAGCGTCACGGCGTCCGCCCGGCCCCGCACCGACAGGCCGACCACCCCGATCACCGTGACCGACGCGGCGCGGTCCAGGTGCAGCCCGCCGCGCACGTCCACGTCGGTCAGGTGCACGCTCGCGGCGTCGCCGACGTGCACGTCGCCCCGTACCCGCGAGTTGTACGTCGGCCACGACGACCCCGGGAGCACGCGCACGTCGCCGGCGACGAGCAGGCCGTCGGCGTAGCAGGTGCCGTCGACGACGAGGTCACCGGGGATCTCGCGGTACTGCGGGAAGTCGGCGACCCGCCCGCAGACGGTCGGCGCCGGCGCGGCGGCGCCCGCCGGTGCGGCCCGCGCTGCCGGTGCGGCCGCGGCCGTCGGCGCCAGTCCGAGGGCCAGCAGGGCGGCAACCGCCGCGGCTGTTGCGCTGCGCCCTGCTCGTCGGTGCGTGCGTGCGTGCGTCGTCCGGCTCGGTCGCATGTCGCCCCCCGCGGTCGCGTCCGTCGCTCGCCATCGTGGCCGCCCCCGGGACGGCGGCCAAGGTGCGCGCCGGGACTTCACCCGCTGCGACCGGGCGTGGTGCCACGATGGCGGCGTGACCTCCCCGCGCCCCACGCCCGTGTTCGTCGCCGGCAT
>JAPSIJ010000093.1:1902-7663 GCA_031178805.1 Cellulomonas sp.
CGCCGAGTGGCTGGCGGCTGAGGACGACCGTCGTGACCGGCTCCACGCGTGGGGCGCCACCACGGGCGGGCCGTCCCTCGACCCGACGCTCGAGAGCCTGCGTGCGCTGAACGTCTGGTACCACGCGCGGGCCGTGGAGGCGCAGGCGGACCCGTCGCCGGGCCGTCCGTCGTGGGCACCGCCGCCGAACCCGGGCTTCGTGCCCCGCCCCGGTGGCCCGCGCCCGGCGAGCGACGCGGTCATGCGGTTGTGGGACCTCATGACCGTCCACGTCGCCGACGTCCTGCGCGCGCAGGTGCCCGGCTCGCGGTGGATCTGCTTCCGCAACGGTGACCGGCGCGACGACCGCAACGGCAAGCCGATGATGGACATCGGCTGGCCCGAGAATCCGGCCGACGTCATCATGCTCGCCCACGGCAGCGTCCCGGCGGCCGTGGGCAGCGGCCGCCCGTTCCAGCCCGACGACCTGCACGACAAGGTGGTGCGGACCCTCGCGCAGCTCGAGGCGTACCGGAGCGCCCGTGGCTGAGGAGCTCGTCCTCGCGGCCGGGCATCCGGACGAGTACGCCTCCGGTGCCCTGCCTGCGCTCGACGAGCCGCTCGCCCGCACGCTCTTGGGTGGCCTGGGGGTGGACGTGTCCACCGTGCCGGAGGGGGTCCTCGACGCCGGCGCTGGCACGGTCTTCTGGCAGGTCGCCCTCGAGCCCGACGCGCAGGGGGTGCTCAAGCAGCTCGCGGGCGAGGTGTACGGCGACCCGCCGGTGGACCCGGAAGACGTGCGTGCCCTGTGGGCGGCGCTGCAGGGCCTGGCTGCCGCGCTGGGTGCCCGGGTGTGGGTGCGGATAGGAGGAGCCGCGGAACCGCTGACCGCGGAGCTGCTGGCCGCGGTGGTGGGTGTGGACGGGTCTTCGCCCAGGTGATGCTCCCGTCATCGAGGGGGACGTCGGGGTGACTCTCCCGCGCGTGTGCGCCTGACTCGTCGGACCGGCACCGTGCCCCGACGGCTACCCGCCGGGGCAGTCGTCGCTGTCGCCGCCGCTGCGGCAGATGGGACGGTCGGCCGGAGGAGGCGGCGGCGGGCCTCGCTCCCAGTCGTGCGGCGGGACGGCGAACCCGGCGGCCACGACGACGCCCACGACGGCGAGCACCATGCCGAGGGCGGTCAGGATGTGGCGCCGGGTGGCGATCGCGGCACCGGTGCGGACCACGAGCAGGAGGAGGCACGCGGTCGCCGTGACCACATACCGGTTCTCCTCTGCCTCGGTGGCCACGTTCCGCGGGCCGCCGATGGAGAAGTAGACGGTGAAGTGCTGGCCGACCAGCACGACGATGAGGATCGCGCCGACGGTGAGGCACAGGCTCGCGAGCGGGCGGGCCAACGGGGGCCGGGGTGGGCGCTGCCCGATCGCCGTGGGCGCCGTGCCGGGCACCGGGTCGGGGGTGAGCCGGTCGTCGCCGGGCCGTGCGTCCGCCATCGCGCCTCCTCGGGCCGTCGCGCGAGTCTGGCAGGAGGTGGGCGTCGGCGGGGTGGGTCTGCTGACAACGTCGGCGCTAGGGCGGTCGGGTCGCGGGCGCGCCACCGAGGTGCGACGACGTGCCCTCGACACGTGCACCGGTACCTGGACCCGCGTCGAGCGAGCCCCGGCCCGCCCGGCGACGCACGGGACCTGCGAGAACCGTCGGAGGACCTGGACGCCAACCGTCCGGACCGCCGACGACTCTCCCCGTCCCTCGCGCCTGGGGACTTGTCGGAAATCGCTTCGCGCCTGGTGCGGACGGTGGCGTACGTGTGGGACAGAACGGACATCCGCAAGATCGAGAACGCCGCGATTCAGTGACCTGCATCTTCCGTCTGGGGCTCGGCCGAGTGTTGCGCCGGCGGCCGCCGCTTGATGCCAGCGCGGAGCTTGGCCGGCCGTAGCGGCGCGCGGGCAGGTGGAAGGGCCCAGTGCGTCGCCGCACGCTCAGGACCTCAAAGCGTCCGCGACGTCGAGGCGGGTTGCGGACATGGCAGGCACCGCAGCGCCAGCAAGGCTGGTGAGGACCGCCGCAGCAGTCCCGTTCAGCACTGCCGGCCAGGGCAGGGTCACGGGATCGGCGATGAACGTATTGGACGTCAACGCAGGCGCCACCACGTATACGCCGAGCATCGCCACCGCGACCGCCGCGCACGACACGAGCAAAGCCACCAGCAGGTTGGCTCCGAGGACCTGCACGAAGACGTCGAGCCGGCGGGCCCCGACCGCGCGGCGTACGACGAGCTCACGGGCGCGCTCCGACAAGGAGGCGAGCCCGATGTTGAGGATGCCAATGCCCGCGACGACGAGGGCGACCACGGCGCAGGCCAGGAAGGCGCTCTGGACGACTCGAGCAGAGGCTCGCGCCTCCTCGACGGTGTCGACGCGACGGACCTCGCGGTCGACGAGGTGGAGGCCTGCGATCTCGGCGGTCTCACGCAGGACCGGGGCCGCAGCGCCGAAGGAGTTGGCGCCGGCCCTCAGGTAGGTGGTCGCCGACCCGGCCGGCAGTGACGCGGGCCAGACCTCGGCGGCCTCTGCCAGCGTGCCGTACACGGTCGGCTCGGGCAGCCCGTCGGCAACGACACCCGTGACGGCGGCGGCTGCGGTGCCGTCCTGAGGCGTCCCCAGGGTAAGCGTCGCCGGTACCTGCGTGACCTCAAGGCGTCGTGCCGCGGCCTCGTTCAGCACCACGGACGGCGCGACGCTGGTCCCTGCCCTCGGCCAGCTCCCGGTGACGAGCGGGCGGCGGTAGATGTCGTCGAGCGTGCCCACGATCCACCGGGCGGACAGGTCCTGCTGGGCACGACCCTCTGCTCCTGGCTCCGCACTCGCTGGCGCGGCTCGTACAGCTGTCTCCAGGACGAGCCCGGCGGCGGCGTCCTGGGGCCCGATCCGCGCCTGGACACCCTCCACCCACCTGTGGGCGGCGGCCACGTCCTGCGTTGTGATCGTCGTCGAGAGCGCGTAGGTCGCCTCCCGTCCGCGCAGCTGCTCGTGGGCTGCGATGACGTACCCGGTCGACAGCTGGTCCGCGGCAGAGACGCCGACGACGGCGAGCACGCCGACGAGCATGCTGAGCGCGGTCAACACCGTGCGCAGCGGCCGGGCGCGCAGGTCGTGCACGCACGTGCGCAGCGCGCGGCTCATGCCGGTACCGGTCGGCGCAGTGCTCCGTCGCGCAGCTCGGCGCGCTCGTCGAGCTCGGACGCGACAGCGTCGTCGTGGGTGACGACGACCGCGGCGGCGTTCGACTGCCGGCAGGCGGCGAGCAGGTGGGCCATGACGTTCTCACCCGTCGAGGTGTCCAGTGCGCCGGTGGGCTCGTCGGCCAGGACGAGCTGCGGCCCGCGCACGAGGGCGCGCGCGACGGCCACGCGCTGCTGCTCTCCTCCTGACAGCTGGCGCGGCCGTCGCCGTTCGAACCCTGCGAGGCCGACCGCGTCCAGCTGCGCCGACGCGGCCAGACGGGCTTCTCGTCGGCGCATGCGCGCGCCGTACTCCACCGGCAGCAGCACGTTCTCGAGGACCGACAGGTGCGCGACCAGTGAGTAGTCCTGGAAGACGAAACCGATCCGCGCGTTGCGCAGCCGCGCTGCCCGGGCGTCGGAGATCGCCGTGACCTCCTCGCCCATGAGCCACAGGCGCCCGGCTGACGGCTTGCGCAGCAGACCGAGGGTCGCCAGGAGGGTCGTCTTGCCGCACCCGGACCGCCCGACGACAGCGAGGCTGCGACCGGGGGCGACGTCCACGTCCAGGCCGGAACCCAGCGTCAGGACGCCGCCGGAGCGCAGGGGGACCTGCACCCCGAGGCTTCGTGCGCGCAGGACTGCGGCTCCGTCCTCGGTCACGAGGATCCAAGGCCGGGCGCGTAGGCCAGGACGACGTCCCCTTCGTCGAGGCCGGAACGGACCTCGACCCGGTGACCGTCCGAGACGCCGAGCTCCACCGTGACGCGGCTGTGCCCGGTGCCCTCGATGCGAGTGACGACACCCGAGCCCGTCACTCCCGTGACGGCCTCGACGGGCAGCGTCAGCACGCCCTCGGCCCGCGCGGTCTCCAGCCCGACCTTCGCCTCGAGCCCGCCCATCACCTGCGCGTCGCCAGGCAGCAGGCAGACGAACCGCGCACGCGCGTCCGTCTGGGAGCCCTCGGGGGACCCGCCGGCCGGTGAGACAGCTGGTGCGGGCACGACGTCGCAGGGGAGTCCGCCGGGGCCGCCGGTCACGTTGGTCGTGCCCTTTGCGGGCACGCTGTACAGACGGTAGGCGTGCTCGGCCGGGATGCTCACGTCGATGCCGAATCCGGTGTAGCGCAGGTCGGCGACCGGCAGGTCGGCAGGGACGCTCACCCCGTCCGGGACGTGCCACCTCGTGACGACGCCAGCAGCCGGTGCGGCCAGCGGCACCGAGCCGATACTCGCTAGAACCTGCTCGGCCGCGACGCTCTGTCCCTCCTCGGCCTGGACGTCGAGCGGCCCAGCGCTCCCGGCGCGGACCGTGACGTCGGGCTGGGCGACCGTCACGCCGTTCAGCACCAGCACCGAGGTGAGATCACCGCGAGCGACGGTGGCCGTGGCCGGTGCGGCGGCTGGCGCCTGCGGCTCAGCGGTCGCACTGCCGTCCTCGCGGCCCGGGGTGCCCGGGGTGCACGCAGCCAACGCGATCAGAGCGGACGCTGCTGCCGCCAGGGCGGTACGCCGACCTCGTCGTGCGTCTCTCACGAGTCCTGGTCCGAGCAGTTCACGGACACGTCTTGCTGCACCCCGCTCGGGTCTCCCAAGCGGGCGTCTTCGATGATGCCTCGCACGACGGGCTGGGCACTCTCGGGGTCGAAGTGCTGCTTGAACTCCGGGCGCTCAAGGATCGCGGCGTACATCGTCAAGGCGTGCTCGGCAGCCGCCGGGTCGCTGTCGCGCGCGTCGAGCCACGCCTTACCCCAGACGCAGTTCCACACCATCACCGCATCCGTCGCCCCCACACCGACCTGGTACGACCAGCCGGCCTCGTCCTCGCGGCGCGGAGGTGGCGTATACCCCTCAGGCCATTCGAGTTCGGCGACGACGGCGTCGTACTCGGCGACGATGTCGTCTTGGCTGATCAGTTCCTCAGCTGCGGCGCTGCTTGCCTGCCCTGGAGCTTCGTCCGAGGAACAGGAGGCGAGCAGCAGACAGCCACTGACGGCGAGCAAGAAGGCGACGGATGCGGTGCGGTGCGTGCTCATCAGTAGTAGAGCGTCCCGCCCCAGGAGTTGGAGCACGCGCCCGACGATGCCTGGTCCATCTTGGCGCCGAGCCGGAACCGGGTGTTCGAGACGTAGTTGTTGCCCGCCTGCAGGGCGCCGTACCTGTCGGCACCCTCGAACCACGCCTCGTGGTACCCGCCCGTGGCGACGATGTAGGTGCCGATCCGCATGTCGTACCCGCTGTGCACTCCACCGGCGGCCTGGCTCAGGTACAGCTCGGTGCGCACCGGCGTCTGCATGTACCGCACCGTGGTGTAGATGGTCCGCGCCCCGTTGCAGTTGACGGTGCCGCTGACGGTGGTCGTGGCCGCCTGGCTGGACGTCGCCGTCGCGGTCAGAGCGGTGAGAGCGACCGCCAGCGTCGCGATGGTCCGTCGTGCTCGTCCTCGCATGTAGAGCCCCCTTGCTTGTCCCTGTACGCACGGCGACCCCGATGTCGTCGTGCGCGCCGCGATGGCACCGATGACGCTAGTCACAGAGCCTCGCGAATGTGGGTAAAC
>JAPSIJ010000619.1 GCA_031178805.1 Cellulomonas sp.
GACCGGTGGGCGGGCGGCGCGCTGGACGTCGGCCGGTACGAGACCGCGGTCGCCACCGCCCGCGCGCGGTTCGCGACGCTGGTCGGCGTGGGGGCCGACCGGGTGGCGATCGGCTCCCAGGTGTCGGCGCTCGCCGGCACCGTGGCGGCCTCGCTGCCCGACGGCGCCCGGGTGGTGTGCGTCGAGGGCGACTTCTCGTCGATGGTGTTCCCGTTCCTCGCCCAGGGCGACCGCCTGGAGGTGGTGCACGCGCCCGCCGACGCCGTGGCCGCGGCGATCACGCCGGGCACCGCGCTCGTCGCGTACGCGCTGGTGCAGTCCGCCACCGGCCAGGTGCTGGACGACGCCGGGATCCGCGCGGCCGCCGCGGCCGCCGGCGCGCGGACGCTGTGCGACCTCACCCAGGCCGCGGGCTGGCTGCGGGTCGACGCGAGCCGGTACGACCTCAGCGTGACGGCGACGTACAAGTGGCTGTGCACCCCCCGCGGGGTCGCGTTCCTCACGGTGGCCGAGGACGCGCAGGACGCGCTGCTGCCGGTGCACGCGGGCTGGTACGCGGGCGCCGACCCCTGGGCCTCCTGCTACGGCCCCGCGATGCGGCTGGCCGACGACGCGCGCCGGTTCGACGTGTCGCCCGCCTGGCAGGCGTTCCTCGGCGCGGCGGAGTCCCTGGACGCCTTCGCGAGCACCGACCCGCGGGCGCTGGAGGCGCACGCCACCGGGCTGGCGGACGCGTTCCGCGCCGGGCTCGGGCTGGGGCCGGCGGGCAGCGCGATCGTCACGCTGCCGGACCCGGACGGCGCCCGGCGCGCGGCGCTCGAGGCGGCGGGCTGCCGGGTCGCGGGCCGGGCCGGGCGGGTGCGGGTCGCGTTCCACGTGTGGAACGACCGGGCCGACGTGGACCGGGCGCTCGGCGCGCTCGCGGGCACCGGCCCGGCCGACGTGGCCCACGTGCCCGGCGTGGCCGGGGCGGTGCCCGCGGCCGGTTAGGGTCGGCGGCATGCGCGTGCTGCTCACCGGGTCCAACGGCTTCCTCGGCGGGCACGTGGTGGCCGACGCCCACGCGCGCGGCTGGGAGGTCGTCGGGCTGGGCCGGGCGGCGTCCCCGAGCACCCCGGTCGACGCCTACGTCCGGCACGACCTCGCCGAGCCGCTGCCCGCGGACGCGGTGCCCGGGGGGATCGACGCCGTCATCCACGGCGCCGCGCTGTCCTCGCCGTGGGCGGCGCCCCGCGCCTTCGTCGCGGCGAACGTGGACGGCACGCGGCACCTGGTGCGCTGGGCCGCGGAGCACGGCGCGCCGCACCTGGTGCACGTGTCCAGCTCCTCGGTGCTCTACCGGGACGCGGACCAGCTCGACCTCACCGAGGACAGCCCCGTGCCGCCCGACGCGGAGCAGATCAACGTCTACGCCCGCACCAAGCGGGTCAGCGAGCGGGTGGTCGCCCGCTACCCGGGGCCGCACGCCGTGCTGCGCCCGCGGGCGGTGTTCGGCGTGGGGGACACCGTGCTGCTGCCCCGGATCCTCCGGCTCGCGTCCGCGGGCGTGCTGCCGCTGCTGGAGCGGCGCGGCGGCCCGCCCGTGCGGGTGGACCTGACCGACGTGCACACGGCCGCGCACTACCTCACCGAGGCGGTGGCCCG
>JAPSIJ010000620.1 GCA_031178805.1 Cellulomonas sp.
CGGGCCACCGTGGACCGGTGCACCGCCGCGGAGCTGCCCGGCCGGGTCGCCGCGCACGTCGCCGGGGCGGCCGCCGTCGCCGTGCCGCCGGGCCTCGACCCGGCGTGGCGCGCGGCGCTCGCGGGCACGGTCGTCCGCGCGGACGACCCCGCCGCCCCGCTCACCCACGCGGACCTGGACGCCGTGGGTGCGGTGGTCACCGCCTGCCGGGTCGCGGTGGCCGAGACCGGCACGATCGTGCTCGACGGCGCGCCGGACCAGGGCCGGCGGGTGCTCACCCTGCTGCCGGACCGGCACGTGTGCGTCGTCCGCGCGGACCAGGTGGTCGCCGGCGTCCCCGACGCCGTCGGGCTGCTCGCCGCGCACCCGGAGCGGCCGCTCACCTGGATCTCGGGGCCGAGCGCCACGAGCGACATCGAGCTCGTCCGCGTGGAGGGCGTGCACGGACCGCGCGACCTGCGGGTGCTGCTGGTCGCCGGCTGACCGCTCGACGGGCGGAGTGCCTGCTCACGCGGTAGACAGGGCACCGTGACGGACGTCTCGCCCAGCACCGCCGCCCCCGCGATCGAGGACGCGCGGGTCACCGTCGTCGTGATGAGCCAGAACCGGCGCGACGAGCTCGTGGCCTCGCTCGGCCGGCACCGCGCGCCGGTGGTCCTCGTGGACAACGGCTCGACCGACGGCACCGCCGCCGCGGTCCGCGCCGCGCACCCGCACGTGACCGTCGTCGAGGCCGGCCGGAACCTCGGCGCCGCGGCCCGGACGCTCGGCGTGCGGCTCGCCGCGACGCCGTACGTGGCGTTCGCCGACGACGACTCCTGGTGGGCGCCCGGGTCGCTCACCACGGCCGCCGACGTGCTCGCCGCCGACCCCGAGGTGGCCGTCGTGCAGGCGCACGTGCTGGTCGGCCCCGAGGAGCGGCCGGACCCGTTCTGCGCCGTGCTGCTCGCCTCCCCGCTGCCGCGGCCCGCCGGCACCGACCTGCCGACGGTGCTCGGGTTCATCGCCTGCGCCGCGATGGTGCGGCGGGACGACTTCCTGGCCGCCGGCGGGTTCGACGACGTCGTGCGGTTCCCCGGCGAGGAGGAGCGGCTCTCCCTCGACCTCGCCGCGCACCGCCGCGCGATCGTGCACGAGCCCCGCGCCGTCGTGCACCACCACCCGTCCCCGCGCCGGCACGCCCCCGAGGTCCGGGTGGCCGCCGTGACCCGCGCGCACCTGCTGACCGCGGTGCTCCGGCTGCCGTGGTCCGAGGTCGCCGCGGACGCCCGCGCCGCCGCCCGCACCCCGGCCGGGCGCCGCGGCCTGCGGACCGCGCTGCGCGACCTGCCCCGGGCCCTGCGCCGCCGCCGGGTCCTGCCCCCGCACGTGCTGCGGCTGCGGGCGCTGCTCGCCGCCGAGCCGTCCGACCCGACCACCCCGGCGGTGCCCGCCGGCCGAGAGGAGCACCGATGACCAGCCCGTCCCTCGACGACGCCCGCCGCCGGTCCGCCGCCGCGCCCGCGGCCACGGGCCCGCGCGCGCCGTTCCGCCGCGCCGTCGTGACCGGCGGGGCCGGGTTCCTCGGCAGCCACCTGTGCACCGCCCTGCGCGAGGCCGGCACCGAGGTGGTGTGCCTGGACAACTTCCTCAC
>JAPSIJ010000094.1 GCA_031178805.1 Cellulomonas sp.
GACCGCCGCGGCCGCGCGCAGGTCCGCCATCGCCAGCACCGACCGGCCGCCGACGTTGACGGCGCGGAGCAGGACGAGGACCGGCTCGTCGGGGGCGAGGGCGTCGGCGGCGGGCACGGCACCACTGTGCACCCTGCCCGCCGCCGGCCGTCAGAGGTAGCGCAGCGGGTCGAACTCGTCCAGCGGGATGATCCGCAGCCGGGGGAGGGTCACGTTGAACGCCTTGACGTCCGTCTCCAGGTCGAACGCCTGCAGGCCGCGCTCGGCCAGGTGCGACAGCGAGGTCGAGGTGAACTCGCGGAACGCCAGCAGCCCGACCCGGCGGTCGCCGCCGAGCAGGGCCTCGACCTCGGGCGCGAAGTCGCCGTCGTGCGAGGCGAGCAGCACGTCGCCGTCCCGCCCGGCCAGCGCCTCGAGCGTGCGCTTGATGCCGATGTCGACGACCTTGCCCTCGCCGGCCAGCGGGATCGGCTGGTAGCCGATCGCCAGCAGCGCCTGCACGAACGACATCGGCAGCGTGCCGCTGGTGGCGTTGAGGAAGAACAGGCCCTTGGTCGGGCGGCCCCAGGTGCGCTCCGCGAAGTCGAGCACCCGCTCCCAGCGCGGGCGCTGCTCCGGGGTGGGGCGGCCGTTGAGGATGGACGACCCGAGGGTCGCGTCGATGTTCTCGCCGTCGACCAGCACGTACGTCGAGCGGACGCCGTCGTTCTGCATCCCGCCAGCGTAGGCGGAACCGGGGCCCGGCGGGCGCACCCGGTCCGGGCGCGGGTCGGTGCGCGCGTCGCGGGTCGGGCAGGATGAGGCGCGACGACGAGCAGGCACGGACCGGGACCGGGGTGGCGATGAGCGGGCGGACGACGGGGCCGGCGGCGGCCGCGACCGGGCCGGCGGGCCGGGCCGTGGACGTCCGCGCGGCGGCGGCCGCGTGGGAGGAGCTGTTCCGCGCGCAGGTCGCGATCATGCGGCGCCTGCAGAAGGACCCGGTGTGGGACCGCGTCTCGCTGCGCGAGTACGACGTGCTGTTCACCCTCGCCGGCGCGCCGGACGGCCTGCGGCTGCGCGACCTCGCCGAGCACAGCCTGCTGAGCCAGCCGAGCCTGAGCCGGATGGTCGAGCGGCTGGCCGAGGCCGGGTGGGTGCGGCGCGCGCCGGCGGCGGGCGACGGGCGGGGCGTCGTGGTGGCGCTCACCCCCGAGGGCGCGGCGCTGCAGCGCGAGGTGGGGCGCCGGCACGTGCAGGCGATCGCGCACTACGTCGGCGGCGCGCTCGACGAGGAGCAGCTCGCCCGGCTGACCGAGGTCGCCGGCGCCCTGCGGGCGGCGCAGCCCGCCATCCCCGACCTCGTCCGCGAGGACTGACCCGCCGCACCGGGTGGCGAGCCCGGCCCGACACACCCCGGCGTGCCGGGCAGATCTCTCCACTCGGTGGTGCGGCGCGGGCGACGGGACGGGCAGGGACCTCCGGCCCACGCGGGCGGGCCCGGCGGCGCGCACGATGGAGCGAGCGGGACGGGCAGGGGCCGTCCGGCACGGACGCAGCAAGACGCCGCAGGCGCAGGAGGGCAGTGCGATGCAGATCCTGGTGACGGTGGCCTCGCGCCACGGGGCCACCGCCGAGATCGGCTCGGCCGTGGCCCGGGTGCTGCGCGCCGCCGGCCACGAGGTGGCCGAGGCCGCCCCGGAGGAGGTCGCCGACGTGCAGGCCTACGACGCCGTGGTGCTCGGCTCGGCCGTCTACACGGCGCACTGGCTGCCGGCCGCCCGCGACCTCGCCGCGCGCCTGGCGCCGGAGCTGCGGGAGCGGGTCGTGTGGGTGTTCTCCTCCGGCCTGGCCACGCAGCCGGCGGCGTCCGCGAACAGCCCGCACGAGCTGCGCGCGCTCGCCCGGGACGTCGGCGCGGTGGGGCACCGGGCGTTCGCGGGCCGGCTGCGCCGCGCGGACCTGTCGTTCGCCGAGCGGGCGATCATCGCGGGCGCCCGGGCGAAGGAGGGCGACCACCGCGACTTCGCCGCCGTGGCGGCGTGGGCGGAGCAGATCGCCGAGCACCTGCGGACCCGGGAGGGCGCCGGTGCCGGCCGCGCCGCCTCCTGACCCGCACCGCCCGCGCGCCGTGGATCTGACGCCACGTCGCGACAAGATCACGCCCCCGGGCACCGGCCCCCGGCAGGGCGGTCCCGGGGCGCGGTGGGATGATGTGGCGGTGTCTTCCCCCACCCTGACGTCGTCGTCGCTCGCCCCGTACGACGCCGTGCTCCTGCTCTCGTTCGGCGGCCCGGAGAAGCCCGAGGACGTCCTGCCGTTCATGCGGAACGTCACCCGCGGCAAGGGCATCCCCGAGGAACGGCTGGTCGAGGTCAGCCAGCACTACGCGCTCTTCGGCGGCCGCAGCCCCATCAACGACCAGAACCGCGCCCTGCTCGCCGCCCTGCGCGCCGAGCTCGACGCGCGCGGCATCGGGACCCCGCTCGCCTGGGGCAACCGGAACTGGGAGCCGTACACCGACGGCGCGCTCACCGGCCTCCGCGAGCAGGGCGCGCGCCGCGTCCTCGCCCTGGTGACCAGCGCCTACGGGTCGTACTCCGGCTGCCGGCAGTACCGCGAGCACGTCGCCGCGGCGCTCGCGGGCGTCGCCGGCACCCCCGACGCCGTGCCGGACGACCCCGAGGCCGCGGCCGGCGTGCGCGTCGACAAGCTGCGCCACTACTTCAACCACCCCGGGTTCGTGCGCGCGAACGCCGACGCGGTGGTCGAGGCGTTCGGCGAGCTCGCCGAGCGCACCGGCCGGCCCGTCGCGGAGCTCGTCGCCGACGCCCCGCTGCTGTTCGTCACGCACTCGATCCCGCTCGCGATGGAGGCCGGCTCCGCCGCCGCCCGCCCCGGGTACGTCGCGCAGCACGAGGACGCCTGCCGGCAGGTGGCCGACCTGGTGGCCGCCGACCTCGGCGTCGCGCCGGCCTGGAGCCTCGCGTTCTGCTCGCGCTCCGGGCCGCCGTCGCAGCCGTGGCTGGAGCCCGACGTCAACGACGTGCTGACCGAGCGCGCGCAGGCCGGGACCACCGCCGTCGTGATGTCGCCGATCGGCTTCGTGTCCGACCACATGGAGGTCGCCTACGACCTCGACACCGAGGCGATGGCCACCGCCGCGGACCTCGGCGTGACCGCGGTCCGGGCCGGCTCGGCCTCCACCCGCGCGCCGTTCGTCGCCGGCCTGGTCGACCTCATGGTCGAGCGCGCCGCCGCCGAGCGCGGCGAGGACCCCGAGCGCGTCACCGTGGGCGCGTTCGACGCGTGGCCGGACCGGTGCGCCGTCGGCTGCTGCTTCCAGCGGGCCGGCGTCGACACGGGTCTCCCGACGATCTCGCAGCAGCGAGCCGCCGACAGCACCGAAGGAGCAGCAGCACGATGACCAGCACCACCGCAGGGCCCGACGCGCACGCCGGCGGGCACAGCCCCGAGACCGCCGACGCGATCAACGCCTCGATCCGCTACGCCATGTACGCGGTGTTCGAGACGTCGTCGGCCCTGCCGGCCGACGCCGACGCGCGCACCCGCATGGTGGACGCGGCGCTGGACGCGCTCACCGGGCCGGACGCGCCCGAGGGCCTCGTGGTCCGCGGCTGGTACGACGTCGCGGGCCTGCGGGCCGACGCGGACCTCATGGTGTGGTGGTGGGCGCCGACGATCGAGGCCGTGCAGGAGGCGTTCCACCGGCTGCGCGCGAGCGACCTCGGCGAGCACCTGCTGCCGGTCTGGTCGGTCGCCGCGATGCACCGCCCGGCCGAGTTCAACCGCGGCCACGTCCCGGCGTTCCTGGCCGGCGAGGAGCCGCGCGACTACCTGTGCGTGTACCCGTTCGTGCGGTCCTACGAGTGGTACCTGCTGTCGGACGAGGAGCGGCGCGAGCTGCTCCGCGAGCACGGGCACGCCGCCCGCGACTACGCCGACGTGCGCGCGAACACCCTGTCGGCGTTCGCGCTGGGGGACTACGAGTGGGTCCTCGGGTTCGAGGCCGACGAGCTGCACCGCATCGTCGACCTGATGCGCGACCTGCGCGCCACCGGCGCCCGGCGGCACGTCCGCGAGGAGATCCCGTTCTACACCGGCCCGCGGGTCGAGCTCGCCGAGTGGGCGGAGCGCCAGCCGCGCGGCTGACCGGCGTCAGCGCACGGGCTCCGGCGGGGCGGGCAGCAAGCGGCTGACCCGCCCCCCGGCGTCCGTGAGCAGCAGCGCGCCGTCGACGACCGCCGCCGTCAGCGGCCCGGCCAGCAGGTCGAGCACCGCGCGCTCGCGCGCCGTGTGCTCGGGCGTGCCTGCCACCTTCGTGGCGACCACCGGGCCGAACGTGAGCACGCCGTCGGCGAGCGCCCAGGTCCCGCGCAGCCGGTTCACCCCGCCGGTGCCGTACACCTGCCCGTCGCCGTCGAAGGTCAGCGCGGGGTGCGCCCGCTCCGGCCCGTCGTCCAGGGGCACGCCCGCCACCTCGGTGAACCGCCACGACCCGACGACGTCGTCCATGCCCCGATCGTGGCACGCCGCCGGGCCGCGCGCGTCACCAGGCCGCGGCGAGGGCCTCCAGCGTGGCGACCCGGTCGGCGACGTCGTACGTCGTGGCCGTGACGACCAGCTCGTCGGCGCCCGTGCGGCGCACCAGCTCGCGGAGCCGCTCGACCGCCCGGCCCGCGGTGGTCGCGACCTGCGTGCCGGGCACCCGGGCGAAGAAGTCCCGCGCGGTGTCCGGGTCGAGCGACGCGAGCATCTGCTCGGCGGTCTCCGGCGTCTCGATCGGCGCGAGCGCCCCGCGGCTGCGCAGCCGCAGCGACATCACCTTGCTCGGGCCCGCCAGCCAGTCGGCGCGCTCGTCGGACTCCGCGACGATCACCGACGCGGACACCATCAGGTGCGGGGCGTCCAGCACGGCGGACGGCCGGAACGCCGCCCGGTACACCTCGGCCGCCTGCGTGGTGATGCCGGTGCCGAAGTGGTGCGCGTAGGAGAACGGCAGCCCGAGCTCGCCGGCGAGCTGGGCGCTGAACGTGCTGGACCCGAGCAGCCAGACCTGCGGCGTGCCCGTCGGCGCCGGCGTCGCGGTCAGGCGGGAGGCGGTGGCGCTGGCGGCGCGGCCGGCAGGCAGCTGGCCGAGCAGGTGCAGCACGTCGAGCAGCTCGGCGGGGAAGTCCTCGGCGCCGAGGCCCTCCACCGTGCGGCGCAGCGCGGCGGCGGTCGCCGGGTCGGCGCCCGGGGCGCGGCCGATGCCCAGGTCGATCCGGCCGGGGTGCAGCGCCTCGAGCATCGCGAACTGCTCGGCGATCACCAGCGGCGGGTGGTTCGGCAGCATCACGCCGCCGGAGCCCAGCCGGATCCGCTCGGTCGACGCCGCCAGGTGCGCGAGCAGCACGCCGGGGGAGGTGGACGCGACGGCGGGCATCGAGTGGTGCTCGGCCACCCAGAACCGCCGGTAGCCCAGCGCGTCGGCGCGGCGCGCGAGGGTGGTGGAGTCGGCCAGGGCGTCTGCGCTGGTGCGGTCCGCGCCCACGGGCGACAGGTCGAGGACGGACAGCGGGACGGCGGGGGTGTCGGTGCTCACCCCTGCGACAACGCGGCGGCCCGGGAGGTGCTTCCCGGGTCCGCCGCGTCGCGGGTCACACCGTGCTCGTCAGCGGCCCGTCAGCGGCCCGTCACGGGTACAGGCCGCGCAGCTGGTGCGCCTCGGCCACCCGGCGCACGCCGATCACCAGCGCCGCGTCCCGCAGGGTGAGGCCGTCGGCCCGGGCCCGCTGCGCGACGGCGGCGTAGGCCGAGCGCATCCGGTGCTCCAGGCGGTCCTCGATCTCCCGCTCGGTCCACCAGTACGCCTGGTTCGCCTGGACCCACTCGAAGTAGGAGACGACCACGCCGCCGGCGTTGGCCAGGATGTCCGGCACCACGGTGATGCCGCGCTCGGCGAGCACCCGGTCGCCGCCGCTCGTGGTCGGGCCGTTCGCGCCCTCCACCACCCACCGGGCCTTGACGGTGCGGGCCGTCTGCTCGTCCAGCACGTCCTCGACGGCCGCGGGGATCAGCACGTCGACGTCCAGCGCGAGCAGCGCCGCGTTGTCCACGGGGTCGGCCCCGGGGAAGCCCACGACCGAGCCGGTGCTCGCGACGTGCGCCAGCAGCGCCGCCACGTCCAGCCCGCCGGGGGCGTGCACGCCGCCGTACTGGTCGCTCACGGCGACGACGCGCGCGCCGCCCTCGGCGAGGAACCGCGCGGCGTGCGAGCCGACCTTGCCGAAGCCCTGCACGGCCGCGGTGACCTCCGACAGCTCCACGCCCGCGTCGGCGAGCGCCGCGGCGGTCACGTGCACCACGCCGCGGGACGTCGCCGTCGCGCGGCCCAGCGAGCCGCCCACCGCGAGCGGCTTGCCCGTGACCACGGCCGGGATCGTGTAGCCGGAGTTCACCGAGTAGGTGTCCATCACCCAGCTCATGGTCTGCTCCGTGGTGCCCACGTCGGGCGCCATGATGTCCCGCTCGGGGCCGATGATCGGCATCACCTCGGAGGTGTACCGGCGGGTGACCCGCTCGAGCTCCGCGGCCGAGTAGCCCCGCGGGTCGATCGCCACCCCGCCCTTGGCCCCGCCGTACGGCAGGTCCACCACGGCGCACTTCCAGGTCATCCACATCGCCAGCGCGCGCACCTCGTCGATGTCCACGCCGGGGGCGTACCGCAGGCCGCCCTTGCCCGGTCCGCGGGAGATGTTGTGCTGCACCCGGTAGCCGGCGTGCAGCTCGATCCGGCCGTCGTCCCGGCGCAGCGGGACGGCGACGTGCAGCTCGCGCCGGGGCGTGGCGAGCATCTGGTGCAGGCCCTCGTCGTAGCCGAGCAGGTCGACGGCCGAGGTGAGCTGGGCCAGCGCGGTGACCAGGGGTGAGGTCCGTGGCGGGCGGTCGGGCTCGGGGTGCGCGGCGGGCGTGGTGGGCACGGTCGCGGTCATGCAGGCGCCTCCTGGGCATCTGGTCCGCCGGCCCGGGCGCGGCCTCGTCGCCGCCCCCGCGGGTGAGCCGCCGGGTCGGGGCCACTGTGCCACACGGGCCCCGGTCAGGAGGTGCGGCCGGGCCCGTACTCGAAGTGCCAGTACTCGGCGTACGGCTGGCCCTCGCGGACCCGGGCGGGGGCGTACCAGCCGTACGCGGGCCCGTTCGCCACCAGCCAGTCGTACCGCGGCGTGCCGAACCCGTACGTGCCGGGCCACTCCTGCACGTCCAGCGCCGTGCCCAGGCCGTGCGAGGAGGTGCCCGGCGCCGCGGCGAGGCCGCCGAACGCCGCCTTCATCGCCACCTGGTCCTCGTAGGACCGGTAGGTGAGGTCGAGGTCGAGCGACGCGCCGAACTGCGCGCGGAACGCCTCGTTCAGCGCGGTGAGCGCGTCCGCCGCGTCGCAGCGCAGGTACTGGGTGAACCCGAGCTGGTCGGTGCCCCACGGCACCGCGCACATGGCGGAGGCCGGCATGTTGCCGTTGGAGCCGTCGCCGTCGGCGGTGGGCACCGAGGTCACCCACAGCACGTTGCCGGCGGCGTCCACGGGCCGGCCGTCCCGGTACCCGGCGATCCCCGCGGCGCCGGTGCCGGTGCC
>JAPSIJ010000621.1 GCA_031178805.1 Cellulomonas sp.
TTGGCGACCCAGTCCCGCAGCGCCTCGTTGATCGCGTCCTTCAGCGTGCGCGAGCCGATCGTCACGGGGACGACCGTGGCGCCGAGCAGCCGCATCCGGGCGACGTTCAGCGCCTGGCGCTGCGTGTCCTCCTCGCCCATGTACACGACGCACTCGAGGTCGAGCAGCGCCGCGGCCGTCGCCGTCGCCACGCCGTGCTGGCCGGCGCCGGTCTCCGCGATGACCCGCGTCTTGCCCATCCGCTTCACCAGCAGCGCCTGGCCGAGCACGTTGTTGATCTTGTGCGAGCCGGTGTGGTTGAGGTCCTCGCGCTTGAGGAACACCCGCACGCCGGGGCCGACGTGCTCGGCGAACCGGCGCACCTCGGTCAGCGGGCTGGGCCGGCCGGTGTAGGTGCGGTGCAGCCGGGCGAGCTCGGCGCCGAACGCCGGGTCGGCCAGCGCCTTGTGGAACTCGGTGTCGAGCTCGTCCAGCGCCGCGACCAGCGCCTCGGGCACGAACCGCCCGCCGAAGTCGCCGAAGTACGGCCCGGCCTGCGTGGCCAGCGGACCGCCGGGGGTGGTGGCCACCCGCGGTCCCGTGCGTCCCGTCGTCACCTGCTGCTCCTCGTCGCTCGTGCTCACCGCTGCCGCCGGGGCGTCGTCACTGGCGCACGGCCCGCAGCGCGGGGTGCGCGCCCGCGGCGACCAGGTCCGCCACCGACTGCCGCGGCGCGTCGTCCGTGACCAGCGCCTCGCCCACCAGGACGACGTCGGCGCCGGCCCGGGCGTAGTCCATGACGTCGTGCGGCCCGCGGACGCCCGACTCCGCGACCTTCACGACGTCCGCCGGGATCGCCGGGGCGACGCGCGCGAACGTGCCGCGGTCCACCTCCAGCGTCTTGAGGTCGCGCGCGTTGACGCCGATCACCCGGGCGCCGGCGTCCACCGCCCGCATGACCTCCTCGGTGTCGTGCACCTCGACGAGGGCCGTCATGCCGAGCGAGTGCACCCGCTCCACCAGCGACGTCAGCACCGTCTGCTCCAGCGCGGCCACGATCAGCAGCACCAGGTCGGCGCCGTGCGCCCGCGCCTCCCACACCTGGTACGGCGTGACGACGAAGTCCTTGCGCAGCACCGGGATGTCCACGGCCGCGCGGACGCTGTCCAGGTCCGCCAGGCTGCCGTTGAACTTGCGCTGCTCGGTCAGCACCGAGATGACGGCCGCGCCGCCCTTCTCGTACTCCGCGGCCAGCGCGGCCGGGTCCGTGATCGTCGCGAGCGCGCCCTTGCTCGGGCTGGACCGCTTCACCTCGGCGATCACGGTGACCGCGTCGGCGACCCGCAGGCGGGAGACGCAGTCCTTGGCGCCGGGCACGCGTGCGGCGCGCTCCTTGACCTCGGCCAACGGGGTCGCGGCCTCGCGCACGGCGAGGTCCTCGCGCACGCCCGCCACGATGTCGTCCAGCACTGTCCCCATCGGCGCCTCATCTCCCCCGAGCCCGGCAGCGGCACGCCCGAGGCGCGGGAGCCGGCAGCTCCTCGGCGACGGCCGAGGCACCCTGCACCGGGCGCCGCCGGACCTCCGACCACCTCGGCCATCGTACGGGCGCGCGCGGACGCCTCCGACCACCCGGCCAGGACGTGGACGGA
>JAPSIJ010000622.1 GCA_031178805.1 Cellulomonas sp.
CTCACCGGGTGAGCGTGCCGTCCGCGGACGCCGCGGCGAGCTTCTTGTCCACCCGGCGGTCGTGCAGCACGCACACGCCCAGCGCCGCGAAGTACAGCCCGCAGATCGGCAGCGCCATCACGATCATGGTGATCGCGTCCGGCGTCGGCGTCATCACCGCCGCGAACACGAACGCCAGCAGCACCGCCCAGCGCCAGCCCCGCGCCCACGTGCTCGCGCGCACCAGCCCGACGAGGTTGATGCAGACCATGATCACCGGCAGCACGAACGCCAGCCCGAACGCCAGCACGAACCGCATGACGAAGCTCAGGTACGCCTGCGCGTCGATGAAGTTCGACGCGCCCTCCGGCGTGAAGTCGGTGAGCACCTTCACGGCCGTCGGCAGCGTCCACGCCGACAGCGCCGCCCCCGCGAGGAACAGCGGCACCGCGGCCAGCAGGAAGCCGACCGCGGACCGCTTCTCCCGCCGGGTCAGGCCCGGGGTGATGAACGCCCACAGCTGGTACAGCCACCACGGGCTCGACACGATCACGGCCAGGAACAGCGAGACCTTGATCTGCATGTCGAACGCGCTGGCCAGGCCGGCGAAGTTCACCGACACCCGGCCGTCGCGCCCGGCCGCCGAGTCCAGCAGCGGCTGCTGCAGCAGCTCGAACACGGGCTGGTAGAGGAACCAGCCCCCGATCGCCCCCACCACGAGCCCGACGGCCGCGAGGAACAACCGCTTGCGCAGCTCGAGCAGGTGCTCGCGCAGCGGCATCCGACCCTCGGGGTCGTTGCGCCTGGTGCGTGCCACGGGTCAGGCGCTGGGGGTGGTGCCGCCGCTCGCCGGGGGCTGCGTGGTGCCGGGCTGGTCCAGCGGGGACGCGGGCTGCGCCGAGGGCGAGGGGTTCACCACCGGTCCGGTGCTCGCGGGTGGCACGGGGTTGGTGCCGGGCACGGGGTTCGTCCCGGGGACCGGCGTGACCACGGGCGGCGGGGTGGTGGCGACAGGACGGTCGTCGTCGTCCTGCAGGTCCTTGACCTCGCGCTTGAAGATCCGCAGCGACTCGCCGACGCTGCGGGCCAGGTCCGGAAGCCGCCGCGCCCCGAACAGCAGCAGGATGACGACCAGCAGCACGACGATGTGCCAGGGCTTGAGGGCGTTCATGACGATCCCGTCCGACGGAAGCAGATGACCCCTCCGATCCTATCCGGAGGTGCGACCCCTCTGACCAGGACCGGTGCGGCGTGGCTCAGCGGGAGTAGCTGCGCCACCGCTCCCGCGTCGCGCGGTCGCGCTCCCGGCGCGCCTCCCGGCGGACCGCCGCCTCCTCGCGGAGCACCGCCCAGCGGGTCCGGGCGTCGTCGCGCTCCGGCAGCAGCACGGCCTCGCGCGCCGCGCGGGCCGCCCGCTCGGCCTCCTGCGCCTGCTCCGCGAGCACCGACGCGTGCTCGGCCAGCCGGCCGAGCACCTCCTCGGCGCGGCGCAGCTCGGCCACCAGCGCCCGGAACCGGCGCCACAGGTCGCGGCCCAGGAGGACCGCGCCGACCAGGGCGCCCACGACGAGCACCACCCACACGACGACCCAGACCATCGGGCCAACCTATCCGGTCGGGCCGTCGGCGGGCGCCGCGGCGGGACCCGTCGC
>JAPSIJ010000095.1 GCA_031178805.1 Cellulomonas sp.
CGCACCCATGCTGCGGATGTAACGCCACTCCGGATACGGCTCCGTGAGTGGAAATCCGTTCCATCCCGGAGGACCGATGAGCGCCATCGAGATCCGCGGCCTGGCGCGCCGCTTCGGCAGCACCGTCGCCGTGAACAGCGTCGACCTCACCATCGAGGACGGGGACTTCCTCGTCCTGCTCGGGCCCAGCGGCTGCGGCAAGACGACGCTGCTGCGGATGCTGGCCGGGCTGCTGGAGCCCACCGGCGGCCAGGTGCTGCTCGACGGGCGGGACATCACGCACGAGCCGTCCAAGCGGCGCGACCTGGCGATGGTGTTCCAGAGCTACGCGCTCTACCCGCACCTGTCCGTCGCGAAGAACCTCGCGTTCCCCCTGAGGGTGCGTCGCGTGCCGGCGGCCGAGGTCACCGCCCGCGTCGCCGAGGTCGCGCAGAGCCTGGAGATCGACCACCTGCTGCAGCGCAAGCCGCGGCAGCTGTCGGGCGGCCAGCGTCAGCGGGTGGCCGTCGGCCGCGCCCTGGTCCGGGCGCCGCGCGCGTTCCTGATGGACGAGCCGCTGTCCAACCTCGACGCCAAGCTCCGCACGGCGACCCGGCAGGAGCTGACCGACCTGCACCGCCGTCTCGGCGCGACGTTCGTCTACGTCACGCACGACCAGGTCGAGGCCATGACGATGGCGACCAAGATCGCGGTGCTGAACGCCGGCGACCTGGAGCAGCTCGGCACCCCCGCCGAGGTGTACGACCGCCCGGCCTCGGTGTTCGTGGCCGGGTTCCTCGGCAGCCCGGCGATGAACCTGCTCGACGCGACGGTCACGTCGGACGGCGGGCACGTCCGCGTGGCGGCGCCCGGTGTCTCGGGGACGCTGTTCCCGGGCACCACCCCGCCGCTCGACGTGGTGCTCGGCGTCCGGCCGGAGCACCTGACCTTCGTCGGCGCCACGACCGCGGTCGCGCAGCACGGCGTCGAGGTGACCGGCGTGGTGGACACGGTCGAGAACCTCGGCAGCGAGCAGGTCGTCTACGTCCGCAGCGGCGACCGCCGCCTCGCGGTGCGCACCGGCCGCGAGGTGGCCGTCCGCGTCGGCGACCCCGCCCGGCTGCACGCCTCCGTGACGCACACCCACCTGTTCGACCGCGCCACCGGCCGCCGCATGGAGTGGGTGGCCGGGTCGGACCCCGTCCCGACGGGTCCGGACCCGGCGCTCGCCGCGGCCTGATCCGCCCGCACGTCCCGCACGTCCCCGCACCTCACCCCCGCAGGAGAAGGACACCCCATGCGTACGATCCGCACGCGCGCGCTCGCCCTGGCCGGGCTCACCGCGCTCGCCCTGACCGGCTGCGCCACCGCCGGCGGCACCACCGCCGAGAGCACCACCGACGTGATCCCCGAGCTCGGCGAGGACGAGCAGGTCGAGATCGTCTTCGAGAGCTACAACCTCCTCCAGGCCGGCGCCTGGACGGACACGATCGAGGGCCTGATCGCCGACTTCGAGGCCGAGCACCCGAACATCACCGTGAAGGCCCAGCCCACGCAGGGCGCCGGCGCGGCCGGCTCCAACACGGTGGGCTCCGTGCAGACCCAGATGCTGGCCGGGAACCCGCCGGACGTCGCGCAGCTGACCTTCGACACCCTGGACTTCGCGGTGACCGAGCTCGGCGCCAAGCCGATCGAGCAGCTGGTCGGCTCCGAGGCGGTGGACGAGGCGCTCGGCGGCGAGCACCCGATGCACGAGCGGGCCGCGACCCTGGGCGACTGGGACGGCGAGCTCTACGGCATGCCGTACGTGTTCTCCACCCCGGTGCTGTTCTACAACGCGACGGCGCTGGAGGCCGCGGGCCTGCCCGCCGACGTCGACCTGTCCACGTGGGAGGCCGTCGAGGAGGCCGCCGCCACGGTGACCGCGCAGACCGGCAAGCCGTCGATCTCGGTCTCCTGCGCCGTCAAGGGCGGCAGCTGGTGCATGCAGGGCATGATCCGCTCGGCCGGCGGCCAGGTGCTCAGCGACGACCGCACGACGATCGAGTTCGGCGAGGAGGGCGCGGTCGCCGCGGTGCAGGAGCTGCGCGACCTGTTCGACGCCGGGGTGCTCGCCAACGAGGACTCGACGGCCCAGTACGAGTCGTTCGCCCGGGGCGACACCGTGTTCCAGCTGAACACCTCGGCGCTGCAGGCGACCTACATGGGCGCCGCGGCCGCCGGCGGCTGGGAGCTCGCGAACACCGGCATGCCGGCGTTCGGCGACCAGCAGGTCGTGCCGACCAACTCCGGCTCGGCGCTGTTCATGTTCAGCGAGGACCCGGCGAAGCAGCGCGCCGCCTGGGAGCTCATCACCTTCCTCACCAGCGACCACGCCTACGAGAAGATCTCGACGGGCATCGGGTACCTGCCGCTGCGCACCTCGCTGACCGAGGAGGGCGGCGCGCTGCACGAGTGGACGCAGTCCAACCCGCTGGTGCAGCCGAACCTGGACCAGCTCGACGACCTGGAGCCGTGGGTCTCCTACCCGGGCGACTCCTACGTCCAGGTCGACGACCTGCTCGCCACCGCCATCGAGGACGCCGTCTTCTACGGCGAGGACCCCGCCGCCACCATGGCCGACGCGCAGGAGCGCGCCCAGGCCCTCATCGAGGAGTGAGCGTGCCCACGCCCGTCACCGCCGCCGGCGCGCTGGACAGCGCCGAGCGCCACATCGCCCTGGAGGGCACGTACAACCTGCGCGACACGGGCGGCTACCCGGTGCTGGACGCGTCCGGCGCCGTCGTGGGCCGGACCCGGTGGGGCACGCTGCTCCGGTCGGACGCGCTGCACCGGCTGACCGAGGCCGACCTGGCGGCGCTCGCGGAGCGCGGCGTGCGCCTGGTGGTCGACCTGCGGGACGCCCGCGAGGTCGAGGGCTCGCCGAGCCGGCTCGACGGGCTGGACGTGACGGTCGAGCACCTGCCGGTGTTCGCCGACGCCGCGCCCGCCGCCCTGCTGAGCGGCCGGATCGACCTGGCCACGCTCTACGACGCGATGGTGGACGACCGCGGGGACACCCTCACCCGCGCGGTGGCCGCCCTGGCACGGGCCGGGGACGGCGCGTCCATCGTGCACTGCACGGCCGGCAAGGACCGCACCGGCCTGGTCGTGGCGCTCGCCCTGCGGGCCGTCGGGGTCCCGGTCGAGGTCGTGGCCGCCGACTACGCCCGCAGCGCGGACCACCTGGCCGGCGACTGGGCGCAGGCGGCGCTCGCAGCCGCCTCGTCGCTCGGCGGGCTCGACGACCTGCCCCCGGGCGTCGTCGAGGTCATCACCGCCAGCCCCGCCCCCGTGCTGGCGGCGCTGCTGACGCGCCTGGAGGCCGAGCACGGCTCGGCGGCGGCGTACCTGGCCACCCACGGGCTCACCGACGACGACCTGGCCGCGCTGCGCGACCGGCTCGTGGAGCCCGCCCCCACCCCTGCGACGGAGGACCCGCGATGAGCATCCTGCACTCCCAGCACGGCACCCCGGACCACACGATCCTGCACATCAGCGACACCCACCTCGTGGGAGCCGGCGAGAAGCTGCACGAGGTGATCGACTCCGACGCGAACCTCGCGCTGATGCTCGAGGGCCTCGCGAAGTCCGGCGCGCGGCCCGAGGCCATCGTGTTCACCGGCGACCTGGCCGACACCGGCCTGCCGGACGCCTACGCCCGGCTGCGCGCCATGGTGGAGCCGGCCGCGGCCGCCGTCGGCGCCGAGGTCATCTGGGTCATGGGCAACCACGACGAGCGCGCCGCCTTCCGGGCAGGCCTGCTCGACGAGGACGGCACCGCGCCGGTCGACCGCGTGCACGACGTGAACGGGCTGCGGATCGTGGTGCTCGACTCCACCGTGCCCGGCCACCACCACGGCGAGATCGACGACGCGCAGCTGGACTGGCTGCGCGACGTGCTCGCCACCCCGGCCCCGCACGGCACGCTCATCGCCCTGCACCACCCGCCGGTGCCGAGCCCGCTCGGCCTGCTGGCGCTGGTCGAGCTCAAGGACCAGGCGCGGCTGGCTGAGGTCGTGCGCGGCACCGACGTGCGGGGCATCCTCGGCGGCCACCTGCACTACTCGACCGCGTCGACCTTCGCGGGCGTGCCGGTGTCCGTGGCCTCGGCCACCTGCTACACCCAGGACCTGCAGGTCCGGTACCCGGCCGCGCGCGGCCAGGACGGCGCGCAGGCGTACAACCTGGTGCACGTCTACGGCGACCGCGTCGTGCACTCGGTGGTGCCGATCGGCCGGTTCCCGACGGTGTACGAGATGACGGCCGAGCAGCTGGACGCGTTCCTGGCGATGTCCGAGGAGCAGCAGCTCGCCGCCGTCGCCGCGTCGGTGGAGGAGTAGCCCGCCGTGTTCGTCACCCTGGACCACCCGGCCCCGGCCGGGTCGGCTGCTCCGGCGGAGGAGGTGGCCCGCTCCGTCCCGGCCGCCTCCTCCGCCGGACGGCGGTGGGCCGGCCGGCTCACCCCGTACCTGTACCTGCTTCCCGCCGTCGTGCTGCTCGGCGTCTGGGTCTACAAGCCGCTGGTCGAGACGTTCCGGCTGTCGGTCTACGACTGGAACCTGGTCCCGACCGCGCCGATGACCTACGTCGGCCTGGAGAACTACGCCACCGTGCTCGCGCTGCCGGAGCTGCACGACGCGCTGCGGAACACCCTGCTCTACACCGCGGCCTTCCTGGTGTTCTCGGTCGTGCTGCCCCTGGTGTTCGCCCTGGTCGCGCGCCGGGTGACCGGCCGGGCCCGGACGCTCTACCAGGCGCTCATCTTCGTGCCGTACCTGATCACCCCCGTGGCGACCAGCGCCGTGTGGCGGTGGCTGTTCGCGGAGGAGGGCGGGGCGCTCACCTCGGCGCTGCGCTCCGCCGGGCTGGACATCGGCAACGTGTTCCGGGACCCGTCGGCGGTGATCTGGGCGGTCATCGTGATCGTCGGCTGGCAGATGCTCGGCTTCGGCGTCCTGGTGGTGTCGGCGGGGCTGGCCGGCATCAACCCCGACTACGGGCACGCGGCCGCGATGGACGGCGCGGGCGCCGCCACCATCACCTGGCGGATCACGCTGCCGCTGCTGTCCCCGACGCTCGTCTTCCTCGCCCTGATGACGATCCTGCTGTCGGCGCAGTGGACCTACCCGGTGATCGACATCCTCACGCAGGGTGGCCCGGGCACGGCCTCGACGAACATCTACTACCTGCTCTACCAGTTCGGCTTCCGGAACTTCGACGCCGGGCTGTCCGCGGCCGCGGGCACGATCTTCTTCGTCGGGTTCGGCCTGATCGCGGCCGTGTTCGTCGAGCTGTCCGAGCGCCTGAGCTTCTACGACAACTGAGGAACCCTGATGGCCTTCGTCGTCCTCCCCGCTCCCGCCGGGCGCGTGCCCGCCGTCGCGGCCTCGGCCGCCGCCGACCGGCCGCGCGGGCTCGCCCGGATCGCGGGCCTGTCCGGCGCCCACCTGGTGCTCGGCGTCCTCGCGGTCGTCAGCATCTTCCCGGTCTACTGGATGTTCGCCACGGCGCTGCGCGCGCCCGAGGACTCCCTGTCGCAGAACCCGGTGGTCTGGCCGGTCAGCTGGGCCAACCTCGCGTACGTCTGGGACGCCATCCCGCTCGGCTCGATGCTGCTCAACACGTTCGGCATGTCGCTGGTGCTGGCCGTCGCGCAGCTGCTGGTCGCGGTCCTCGCGGCCTACGGGTTCGCCCGGTGGTCGTTCCCCGGCCGCAAGATCCTGTTCCTGGCGTTCGTCGGGTCCTGGCTGGTGCCGTTCCAGGTGACGATGATCCCGAACTACCTGCTGGTGTCGCAGATGGGGCTGCTCGACACGGTCGCCGGGGTGATCGTGCCGAACCTCTGCTCCGCGTTCGCGGTCATGCTGATGCGGCAGCACATGCAGGCGTTCCCGTCGGACCTGCTCGACGCGTCGCAGATGGACGGCCGGTCCTCGTGGGGCACGCTCTGGCGGGTGGTCGTGCCGAACATGCGGCCGGCGCTCGCGGCCCTGGCGATCATGCTGTTCATCTCGGCCTGGAACGAGTACCTCTGGCCGTCGCTGGTGTTGCGGTCCTCCGACCAGCTGGTGCAGGTCGGCATCCGGAGCTTCCTCGGGGCCGAGGGCAACAACTGGGGTGCGGTGATGGCCGCCAGCGGCCTCGCCTGCGTGCCGATCCTGCTGATCTACCTGTTCCTGCAGCGCTACGTCGTCGACGCCTTCGTCCGCTCGGGCCTGCGCTGACCCCCTCCCGCCCGCGACCGCGCACGAGACACCACGAGGGCGTACGAGATCGCGTGCGCCCTCGTGGTGTCGGTTGCGCCGTGGGGCGCGCGGGGTGGGTCCGCGAACGGGCCGTGGCCGGACGGTGGTGGCCCTAGGATCACGCGTTGTGACCGACGTGAGGGCGCTGACGGTGCGGGGCGTCACCCGGCTCGCAGCCGCCGGCCGCGTCGCCCGCCAGGCCCTCGAGAGCCACGTCGCCGCGACGCGGGCGAAGGCGGCGGGCGACGCCGAGCTGCGGGACGGGTACCGCCCCGAGCTGCCGCTGCCACCGCGCCTCGCGGACCGGCCGTGAACCGACGACGAGCGGCCGGCCCGGCGGCCGGCCCGTGTGGAGGGAGCGCACCATGACCCACCTCGAGAGCCTGGCACGGCGGGGCAACTTGCAGCTCGCGCAGGCGGAGGGTCGGCGGTTCCCGGGGTTGCTGATCCAGGGCGACACCCTGCGGACCCTGCTCGACGACCTGGAGGAGGAGGCGCCGACGAGCGTCGCCGCGGAGCGACTCGCCGACTGGGTCGCTGCGTACGAGGAGATGATGCGCGAGGTCGGCCGGAGGCTGCCGTACTGAGCGGCGGGCGGCGCGCGGACGCCACTGCGCACGAGACACCGTGAGGGCGCAGTCGATCCCGTGCGCCGTGGTGGTGTCCGGGGCGCAGTAGCGTGCCGCGAGCGAAGAGGCGCGGGACCGGTCGGCGGGAGTCCTTGACGAGCACGACGGCCCGAGCCATCATCGGCCCGAATTGCCGTCCCGGAGTCTCGCATCGAGGAGAGGGTGTGACAGGTGGCCTCGTCGGTCGGCTCTGCTGTGCCGGAGGTTTCGAAGAGCGTCGCGCGCAGGCTGAGGGAACACGTGGGCGGGAGCTTCAGAGCCGAGTCGTTCCACAACCAGGACGAGTCGGAATCGGTATTCATCATCACGCTCTCGGACGTGCCTGACCGCGAGCTGTCGCTCTACTCCACGGCGGGCCTGGTCGAGCACCCGAACCTTCTCCAGGGCACCAACATCCCGGTAGAGCTGATGGCTGTGGCCCCCACTCAGGACCTCGCGATGAAGAACGTGCTCGCGACCGCGAGCTTCAACGTCTCGCTGTCCGGGTGGCTCGCCGCCCCGGGCGTCGTGTTCCCGAACGCGATCAGCGACTACTTCCCGAACACCACCGTTCCTCACGTCATGTGGACCGAGGCCTTCACCTATCCCGAGCTGAGCACGATGCAGGTGGCCGAAGGGGTGGCGGCGCACTGGCTCCAAGCCGTGCCTCTGAGCGACTCGGAAGCCGCGTTCCTCCGCCGCCACGGCTTCGATGCCCTGGACCGC